>NZ_JAXDSU010000001.1:0-13067 GCF_034090325.1 Anaerococcus porci | reverse complement strand
TTCTTATAAAATATATAAAAAATCTATTGATGCTAGACGTGGTATTTTTTATGTGTATCAAGTTTTAATTGATACAGTAATAGATAAAAAAACTATAAAAAGATTAAGAAATGATATTACAGAATTTAGTGAGGAAGAACTTAATATAGAAAATAAAAATAAAGTTAAGAATGCTGTAGTTGTCGGGTCGGGACCTGCAGGCTTGTTTTGTTCCTATACTTTAGCCAAACATGGAGTAAAGGTTCATTTAATTGAAAGAGGAGAAAAAATAGAAGATAGGGTTAAATCAATAGATAAGTTTATAAAAACACAAACTCTTAATCCAGAATCAAATATTCAATTTGGAGAAGGTGGAGCCGGAACTTTTTCTGATGGTAAACTTACATCAAGGTCTAAAGATAAGAGATCTGTTGAAATTTTTAGAATTTTGGTAGAAAATGGAGCACCCGAAGATATCATCTATACACAAATGCCCCATATTGGAACAGATCTTTTAAGGAAAGTTATAATTAATATTAGAAAAAAAATAATAGAGATGGGTGGAGAGTTTCATTTTAATGAAAAATTCGTTGACTTAAATATTCATAATAAAAAAATAAAATCTTTACTTACTGATAAAAATGAATATAAGGCAGATGAATATATACTTGCTCTAGGAAACTCATCAAGAGATACTTTCATAATGCTGGATAAGTATATAGATATAAGTCAAAAAAACTTTGCTGTAGGTTTCAGAATAGAGCACTTACAAGAGGATATAAATCTTAGTCAATATAAAATTAAGGATAAAAGACTTCCTCAAGCATCCTATGCACTAAAATTTTTCGATAAAAAAAATAATATATCTGTCTATACATTTTGTATGTGCCCAGGAGGTTTCGTAGTAGCCGCATCTAGTGAGGAAAATAAACTTTGTGTAAATGGAATGAGCTATCATGATAGAAGTAATTCAAATGCAAATTCTGCCATAGTTTGTACTATAGGAGAAGATATTTTGGGTAATGGTAATCTTTCTGGAATTAAATTTCAAAGAGAAATTGAAGAGAAAGCATATAGGCTTGGTGGAGGAAATTATTCTGCTCCAGTTCAAAGAGTAGATGATTATCTCAATGGAAAAGTTACTAGTAAAATAGGAAAAATCAAACCATCTTATAGTCCAAGTTTCAAGTTTTCTGACCTAAATAAAATCTACCCTAAAAAAATAAATGATTCTATAAAACTTGCCTTAAAAAACTTTTCTAAAAAGATTGATGCCTTTTCCCAAGCTGATGCAATTCTTACTGGGATTGAAACAAGAACTTCATCTCCTATAAGAATAGAAAGAAAAAACGACTACAGAACTTTAAAATATAATAATTTAAGACCAATTGGAGAAGGAGCAGGATATGCTGGTGGGATAATATCATCTGCTCTTGATGGACTTAAGTGTGCTATAGCAATACTTGAGGATTGATTTAAAGGTACTGTTGCAAATAGATTAATAATTGAAAAATAATTACAAGTTCCTCCACGACAATTTGACATCCCAAAGCAGCAGGCTATTCTCAATTTGTAAATAAGTAACTTGTAATTATAGAGCATTAGAAATTCACAATTTTGTAACATTACCTTTTTTAATTGACCAAATACAATTAAATTGATATTATTATAATTAACAAACAATGAAAGGAGAAAAAAATGAATTATTATAATACACACAGATTGAGGTTTGCTACTAAAAAAATGTAAGTAAGGAAAATCTCCTTGACTTACTAATACAAGGAGGATGCCAGTTATTGGCTTTATATGAAAGAGATTAAGTATTTATTTAAGAAAATGGCCCAGTTTGAGCCATCTATGTTTGTTTTAACATTAATTTATGCCATATTTATAGGTCTAAAACCTTTCTTATGGATTATTTCACCTGCCTATATAATAAAAAATTACAAGTCTAATCCAAAGTTTTTAGCAATTTTCTTTATAGGTTTAATTTTTATTTCAACTTTAGTTTCATTTTTTGATTCATTTGTTATGGGTAACTACCGTATGAAAATGAATAATGTTCGCTATAAGTTAATGAACATGGTTACTGAATATTCCCTATACCTGCCTTATGCTTTAAAAAAAGATAAAGAAGAATCTGAAAAAATAAATAACGCTACAAAGGCTGTAGAAAGTCCATTTAATGGTGCTGGTGGCCTTATGATGACCCTTCCTGAGTTCTTAGCTCAAATGATTTCTTTGACAGGTTTTATATGGATATTTCTAAGAATGGATTTTTTAGTTGTAATGACAACTTTAATCTTGACCATTATTACAAGTTTTATCCTAAGTAAGGTTCCAAAAATATATGACTCATATTGGACTTCTAATTCAGCAAATTGGAACAGATTTGCAAAAGTTAATAATGAGATGAGATCTCCCCTATCTAAACAGGATATATTAATTTTTGATATTACAAAATTATTTAGCTCATATTATATGAATACACACTATAATAGGATAGATGATTATGCACGAACCAATAAAAAGGCTACAACAGTTTTTTCTTTAGCTAAATTTATAAACCTTATTAGAGATGCTATTATCATATATTGGCTTTCTACAAGTTTAATTAAGGGAACAATTGATATAGGTGATTTCTATGTATATTTTACAGCAGTATTTGCCTTTATAAATTTTAACACAATGTCTATGTGGATTTTCTCAGATCTTTCTTATAGCTATAGTATCTTTAAACCATTCTTTGAAATAATAAAGGTTGAGAAGGAAAAGGGAGAAGAATTTTACCCAGAAAAATTAGAGATAAGATTTGATAGTGTATATTTTAAGTATCCCGAATCTGATGATTACATACTTAAAAATTTAAATCTTACAATAAAAAACAATGAATCCATAGCTCTTGTAGGAGAAAATGGCGCTGGAAAATCAACTCTTGCTATGCTTTTGGCAGGATTTTATAAACCAAGTAAAGGTAGAATTTTATTTAATGGTAAAAATTTGCAAGATCTTGATATTAACTATAACAAACTAATATCATCAGTTTTTCAAGACTCTAGTCTTTTTCCTTTTTCCATAAGAGAAAATATTTTACTCAAAGATTCAAATAAAAATCTAGATGCAATTTATAAAATGACTCATCTAGATGAAATCATTGATACTTATAAGCAAGGAGAAAATCAAACACTTTTAAGAATACTAGATGACAATGGAGTAGATTTATCTGGTGGTCAAAAGCAAAGATTGTTTCTGGCAAGAGCTATAGCAAAGGAGAAAACAAAAATCTTAATATTAGATGAACCTACAGCCCAACTTGATGCCTTAAATGAAAGAGAATTGTATCAGCTCTACCATACTTTAGTAAAAAATAAATCTTCTATTTTTATATCTCATAGACTAGCTTCTACAAAGTTTTGTGACAGAATAATCTATATGAAAGATGGAGAAATACTTGCAAGTGGAAGTCATGAAGAACTTATGCAAAAAAATGACGAATATAGAGATTTATATAATCTTCAAGCAAAAAATTATAAGGAGGTCTTATAATGAAAAATATTATAAAATTATTTAAAGAAATAGATAAGATATATCCTCATTTTAGCTTAAGGATTATGTTACTGAATATAATTTTGGGTTTAATCCCACTCTTATATATTATCGCACCAAAACTTATTATAGAAGAATTAATGGGAAATAAAAGATTATCCTATATACTCTTTATAGGTGGACTAGTCTTAGTATCTGACTTTTTTAAACAAATTATATCAAGGATATTAACAAATACAGTCTCACTAATTTTTGAAGGTACTATTGATGTATTGCTATTTAAGTTAAGTGAAAAGTCACTTAGACTACCTATAGAAAAGTCCGATTCTAAAAATGTTCAAGACATGATGGAGAAGGCTCACTATGCTATATTTGAGATGTATGAATTTTATGACTTTTTAGTAATAATCTTATCTACTACTATAACTGGTATATTTTCTTTATTTGTTTTGCTAAGCCTAAATCCATTTGTAGCTTTAATAATTGTATTTTTGTATTTTATTAATAAAAATATAGTAGAAAAAATAAAGGCAAATGAATTGAAATATCAAGAAAATAACGCTCCTCAAATAAGAGCATATAGATTTTTTCTAAATTTTTCATCTGATCATAGGTACTTTAAAGATGTAGAAACATACGAAGCACAAGAATTAGTTTTGAAAAAAGCAGGTAAATTCCAAGATGGAATGGTAAGAACATCAACTGAATACTTTAATAAAAATGGTATATATACAGGGATTATGAATATCTTCTCTAACCTTTCTATAGTATCTACTTTAATTTATATGACTTATAAATTAGTATCAGATGCTATTAGTCTTGCTAATTTCACCCTTTATTTCAACTCTCTTGTTCAAATGATAAATGCAGTCAACTTAATATTACAAAAATATGCTAAAATTATATCTTTAAATAGCCAACTTAAAACTTACTTTGATTTTTTAGACTTAGAAGAAGGACTCCTTGATAAGGGAGATGTTAAAGATATAGACTTATCTCAAGTCAAAATAAGCTTTGATGATGTTTCTTTCAAATATCCAAAAAGTGAAAATTATGTTCTAAGACATACATCGTTTGAAATTGATAATGGTGAGACTGTTGCCTTAGTTGGAAAAAATGGAGCAGGTAAGTCTACCATTGTAAAACTTCTATGTAAGTTTTATGAACCCACAGATGGTGCTATATACCTAAATGATATCAATATTAAGGATATAGATACACAAACCTACTATAAGATATTATCCCCTACATTTCAAGATTTTAGGCTATTTCCTTTTAGGATTAGTGAAAATATAAACTCTAAACTCTTAGATAATATTGACAAAAACGAAAGAGCTAAGATGGATAAATCTTTTAAATTAATAAATATTGATAAGTGGATAGATAAACAAGTTGAAGGTTCAGACACCTACCTTACCTACCTTTTTTCAGATAAGTCAGTGGAACCATCTGGAGGTATAGGACAAAAACTTGCTTTATCTAGGTCAATGGTTCATGAAGGAAAATTTTTTATAATGGATGAGCCAACGAGTGCCTTAGATCCAAGAAGCGAAGAGGAAATTTTTAAAAAAATGCTTCAAATATCAAAGGGTCAAACTTCACTTTTTATATCTCATAGGCTATCTTCAACCAAGTATGCTGATAGAATAATAGTATGTGATGATAAAAAAATAGTTGAAAGTGGAAGCCATAAAGATCTTATTAATAACAAGGGTCTTTATGAAAAAATGTTTAAAACTCAAGCTGATTTATATAAATAGAAAAAGCTGTCAAATTTTTAATGGACAATAATAGCAGACTTAGTTTATTACTATCTTTGCTACTATTGTCCGTTTTGCTTATAGTAAAAATAATCCTAGGATATACTCTCTTTTTTAAATTTACTACTCTTTTTAAATATTAAAAAACTGACCTTATTAGTTTGATTTTTAAGTCCAACTTCTATGGTCAGTTCGTTTATAATCTAGTATTCTTTTTATATCTTTTTTAAGATATTTGTGGCACCTTGCCTTCACTTCTTTGTTTATTTAATTGACTTATTGCATATTCTTCTACTTCTTTTGGAGCTTGTGCCTTCTTTTTCATCTTAGTCTTTCCAAATATATTAGTATAAGATCCATCAGCCCAAAATATATTTCTTTTAAAATAAGCTGTTAATAATGCATATATTGGTGATAGAAGATTTACAAAGGCAAATGGGAAAAAGTATATTGGATTAATTCCTAGTGTTTTCATTTGATAAGCTCCACATGCAGTCCAAGGAAACATTACAGCCCATAAGGTACCAGCATCTTCAAGAGTTCTAGACATCATATTCCTTCCTAGTCCTAGCTCGTCATATTTGTCTTCATAAAGTGGTGCAGGTATTCCTATTCCTAAAAATTGATCACACATTGTAGCATCACAAAATATTGATGTTGCCATAGTAGTAAATACAAGACCTGCTACAGAATTTATCTTCTCTTTTAAGTGAGCAAATAATTTTTCAATTATTCCTGCCTTTTCTAAAGCTCCACCAAATGATACTGCTAGTAAAATTAAGTTTATAGTCCACATTTGATTATCCATTCCACCTTTTGAAAGAGCTGCATCAACATATTCATTACCTGTAGCAATATCAGGACCATAGTGGAGTATAGCAAATATTTCTGCTAAAGATCTTTGTTGTTGAAAAATCTGAGCAAATACAAGTCCCACAAAAACTGTAATCATAACCCCTGCAAGTCCTTCTATTCTTAACACACATACTAAAATAATTATAAGAATCGGTAATAAAACTAAAGGATTTAAATTAAAATTATTTTGAAGTGATATCTTTATACCATCAGCTATACTAGGATCATAATTTTCTAAATTAGCGTTAAATCCTAAGAAAGTATAAAGAATAAGGGATATAACGAATACAGGACCTGTTGTTGACACCATTGCACTAACATGATCAAACAAGCCTGTCTTACTTACTCCAGCAGCAAGATTTGTAGTATCTGATAAAGGAGAGAATTTATCTCCGATATAAGCACCTGATATAACCATTCCAGCTGTTATAGCAGGATTTATTCCAAGTCCCCTTCCTATAGTCATAAAGGCTATACCAATAGTTGCTGTAGCTGTCCATGAAGATCCACAACATAAACTTACAATAGCTGTAATAATACAACCTATAGGTAAAAACAATACAGGATTTAAAAGCTCAAGTCCATAATAAATAAGGGCTGGTATAGTTCCTGATATCATAAATGATGAAATCAATAAACCTACTGTAAGTAAAATCAATATAGCATCAAGAGTAGTGTTAATTCTTGCAATCATTCCTGAAAGCATATCTTTAAATGAATTACCACAAAATATGCCCACAAAACAGGCAACTATAATTCCACATATTAGAGGCATATGAGCACCATCATAAATTTGCTTTAAATCTCCATCTACATTCTCTTTAGCAAAAACAAAAACATAAATCATAAGTCCTACCATTGTTATGATAGGTAATAGTGCTTCAAAAAAATTTGGTAATCTTTTTTCATTCGTTTTAATATTTTCCATTTATTTCTCCTTTTATCTTAATAAAGTAATAAATTAATATGATGTTTTTAATTTTAGCTTATTATTTTATCTTTGTCAAATATATTTTTATTTATTTTATTATATTATCTAGATAAATCAATATATCAATTTAAAACTCAACTAAGACTAGCTTAATTGAGTTTTATAAATTAATTATTCTCATTTAAAAATTCGATAGCATATTGAGCATACATTCCTGCTCCATTAGCTAGAACATTTTCATCTACATTAAATCTCTCGTTATGGTGTGGATAATCTGCTCCTATTTCAGGATTTCTACATCCTATAAATCCAAAACAACCTGGTTTATCTTGGAGGTAAAAACAAAAATCTTCTCCACCCGTTGTCTTTTGCATTTTTTGATTTGCTTCTTCTCCTGCCACTTTCTTTAACGCCCTTTCAGCAATCCTTGAAGATATTTCATCATTTATTGTAGGACCTAGGATATAATCATATTTAAGCTCATAATCTGCACCATAAGCATCACAAATTCCTTTTATTACCCTGTTCATATCATTTTCAATATTTTTCCCAATTTCTTTAGAAAAATACCTATTTGTCCCTTCCATTTCTGCTTCGCCTGCAATAATATTGAACCTATTACCGCTATGAAATGAGCCTATTGTTACCGTTACAGAATCAAGAGGCGAATAGTTCCTTGATACAAGTTGTTGAAGGTTTTGTACTACAGCTGAACCAACTAATACAGCATCTACTGTTTCATTAGGTAATGAGCCATGACCTGACTTACCTTTGATTTTGATTTTGAATTTATCAGCAGCTGCCATCCTATCTCCAGCTTCTACTGAAATCTTCCCAGCATCAAGTCCAACCCATATATGTGATCCATAAATAGAATCAATTTCGTCAAACCATGTTCCTTGCCTTATCATGTATTTTGCACCAAGTCCAAGTTCTTCTGCTGGTTGAAATATTAAATATACTCTACCACAAATTTCATCTTTTATTTCACTTAATATTTTTGCAGCACCTAAAAGCATAGAAATATGTGTATCATGACCACAAGCATGCATTTTACCTTCATTTTGAGACTTATAATCTATTTCATTTTTTTCACAAACATTTAATGCGTCTATATCTGCCCTTAAAGCTACTGTCTTACCAGGTTTACCACCTTCTATTAATCCAATAACCCCAGTTCTCGGTTCTTCATTAGGTATTTCATAAGAAATCCCCATTTTTTCAAGTTCATTAGCTATTTTTTTTGTAGTCTCATGCTCTTCAAATGACAACTCTGGATTTTTATGAAAATACCTTCTCATCTCTACTATATAATCTTTGTTTTTATTTATTAATTTTCTTATATCCATTTTATTCTCCTTATTATGCTGATGTAAGCATTGGTCCTAATATGCCTGCAAGTATTACTGAACCTATAGATACAGTTATAAAACCAGCTACTAACATCTTTGGTAACACTTGATTAAGTATAAACTCCTTTTCTTCTTTTGTATTTGACATAGCTTCCGCAACTTCGTTTGAAACAATAAACGTTCCAGGAAATCCAAATAAAGCTGTAGAACCTATAGCAAATGCCATCCAAGGTCCAACTTTTAAAACTTTTGCTATAACTACTGACATTATACCTATTCCTATTGTTCCTATAAATAAACATATTGCTATAGGTATAAGTATATTTATAATATCTTGAGGTTTTGCTCCAGCAAGACCTCCGTAAATTACAGCCATAAGAGCTGCCATAACAAGCCCAGATGCATTAGCTTTATCTAAAGGTTCTCTTTCTAAAAATCCAGTCTCCGCTGTTATAATTCCAAATAGAAGTGCCATAACATTCTTATCTATTCTTAAAAGAGCATCTAATGTAAAAATACCTGTATTTATATTTTTTAATAAATTTGAGAGAAGTGTTGCTATAAAAGCTACAAATACTGTTTTTGCTAAGTAGTAGTTAGTAGATCTATACTTATCATCTAATTTAAATATAGAAGGTTTTTCTGATATTTCTTTTTCCTTTTCTTCTTCTACAAAAACTACACCCTCTGATTTTTTCTTTAAAATTGACTTTGCTTCTTTTCTTAAACAAAATGATGCTAAAGGATATCCAATGAAACCTTGCAATACTACTAGTAAGGTAGCCATTAACTTAAGGTCCATCCTTCCTATTGCTTCAGCTTTTTCGCCCATTTGTAAACCTGCAATTAAACCTCCAGAAATTGGTGGTGCTGCTACAATAGCTGTTTCTTTTCCAACAATCGGTGAAGCTATTATAAGCAAAAGAACAACTATACCTATTATTGCTCCAACTGATATTAGAACAGTCTTCCACTGTGCCTTTAGCTGATTTATATTTAACATTGAGCCCATATGTACAAGAAGTGATGTAATTAAAAATGAACCTAATGAATATAGTAAGGAATCTTGAAATAACGTTTCAGGGACTCCTATCCAAAATCCTACCAAAAATATAACCGAACATACAAATAGCGACGGAACTATACTGATAGTTTTAACAGCCACTATATCTCCTATTGTATATACTATAAGTATAAACAATAATGCATATAAAGCATCCATAACTTATCCTCCAATATGTAAAATTAAATATTATAAAATATTTATTCAAAATTATATCACTCCAAAATTCGCTTGTCAATTATTTTTCTTTATTTATTTATTTTTATGTAATAATATAAATTAGATACTTATTGTATAGGTATATTAAGGTTTAGAATTAATATTAATTAATATAAAGTCATAAATCAAATTCATATTGATAAATGTATAATTATTTGTAAGTGCATAAATATGTTATAAAATAATCAAAATTTTTAATATAAATAATTAATTTAAAAATGGGATGTTGCAGAATGAATTATCGTTCCAAACTCATTACAAGCTCCTTCACGACAATTTGAACTCCTTAATTGGAAGCTTATTCAACTTGTCTATGAAGAACTTATAATAATACAACGTTAGAAATTCATAATTTTTCAACACCCCATAAAAATATAGTCCCAATATTGATTGTTTTAAGTTGAAAATTTTACATATTATCCTTAACTTTTACAGCAATAATCTTAGCTTTTGCTCTTATCTCATCCTTTGCTTTAAGTTCCATACTTACTATTGCCTTTCTATCGCCTAATTCTTCAAGCCTTGATATAACTTCTATTTCTTCATTCATTGGTGTTGGTTTTTTATAATCTATTTCAAGTCTTGCAGTAATGTATCTTTCTATTACTGTATCTTTAGTTAAGCTTAATCCCTTGTTCTTATGGTTAAAAAAAGCTGCTGAGGCAGTTCCATGACAGTCAAAAATCATAGCAATCATTCCACCAAATAAATTTTGTGGAACTCCTCCTGTATATTTTTCATCAGGTTTTATCCTAGTATAGCAAATATTTCCCTCATCTTTAGGATAAGATTTTATATGCAATCCTTTTTCATTTTTACTACCACATCCCCAACAATATTGAAATCGTTCCCCATAAGTATCTTGTATAGCAACTAATTCACCACTCATAATATTTCTCCTTTTGATTTCTATTCTTTATATTATTACCCAAAAAATTAGGGATGACAAACTACTTATCAACCCTAAAATATTCTTTATAATGTTTTATGCTAGCATATTTTTTTCTCAGATAAATAAGCTTTCTTTTAATTGAAAAATCATATTTATTATCTAAAGTAAATTCATAACCATTTTTTAGTAGCTTATTTATTGTTTTTCTATATTTCTTGTCAGTATATTTCTTAAGTAAACTAGGATGAGCATTTAACCAAATTTTATTTGTATCTTTGTGATAGTAAACATCTTCCTCAAATCCTAAATCAAGTAAATCTCTTATGTAGAAATCAAGAACATTTACACCACCTGCTTCCATAAAGTAATGACTTTGTGGTAATCTTAAATTCATTTCGAAAGCTTTATATAAATTATCCCTACTATCATACTTAAGATCAATATTTACAAATCCAGTATAAGAAAGTTCTTCTAATATTTTCTTATAAAATTTATATAATTCATTAGATTCTTTAGTATATATAGCATCATTATTACCAATTCTTAATGGCAAAGGATCTGATATTAAAATTTGACCATAAACCATCACTCTGACCTTTCCATTTTTGTCGCAATACGCATTTAAGGATGCCTGTTGTGAATTATCTCCTGGAATACACTCTTGAACTATCATGTCGTTGTCATAACCATTATCATAGATTATCTTTACTGTCTCTTTTAAATCACTTAAATTATTTATAGTATATACCTTATATTTGTTTGGAAAAGATAATTTGACATAAGATATGGAATTATTAGGCTTTAAAATAAGTGGAAACTTCATATCAAGCTTATCTAAATTATTACTAGCATTGATTATCTTATAATTTGGATATGGTATTCCCATTTTTTCACAAGTTTTATAAAAATCCAACTTATTTTCAAGTTTTTCATTTAAATATGTTGATGGGGTATTAAATTTATAATATTTAATTAGGACATTTTTATTATTTGATAATAACTTAGAATACTCATCTCCACATGCTATAAGAAAAAGACTCTTATCTTTATTCTTTTTTGCATATTCTATTAAAGATTTGACAAATATATCTTCATTAGAAAAATCATTAATTATCTTTCTATCTAAAATCTTAGAATTATTCGTCGCTTCTAAAGGCTCTTGACAAAATAAAGTTGATATCAACCCATAATTATCATTGAGAATACGAGCAATACCATAGGCATTTTCATCTGAACCTAGTATCACAAAACTAACTTTAAACTTTTGTATTATTTCTCTACTTATATTTTTCAAAAATCCTCCCTTTATATTATTTATTTATAAATTTCTTAATCTTATTTAAAGCTTTTTCAAGTATTTTCTTATTAAATTTATATTGTTTTATCCATATTAGATGAGAATAATAGCAAATATTGGTAGCTAATTCTAACTTAATACTTCATATATTTATCATAATATACTTTTATTATATTGATTTTTTATAGCTCTATATTTTTGGTATTAATTAAACACTATCCTGATAATATATATTTGCCTAATCTTTATAAATATCAATGATTTTTCATTACATAAAGTTATCCAAAAACTAAGATAAAAATTTTAATTTTATAAAATTTTCAATAATCAAACAAAACTTATTATATACTATTAAAATTAATATATATAAATAAAAGGAGCTGTTACAAAATTATGAATTTCAATCGTTTCATCATTACAAGTTACTCATAGACATTTGAGAATAGCCTACCACTTGAGGAGGCCAACTTGTCATGAAAGATCTTGTAATGATTTTGAACGATTAATTCATTATGCGACAGTCCCCTTATAATAATACTATTTATTATCTTTTTTATTCATAGAACAACAATCTAGCCTTTCATTTCCAAAAGACTTTTTGTTCTCCTTTGCTAATTTTTTTAAATAATTTTCCCATTTCTTCCTTAAGTTATTAAATAATTTCATTATTCATTACCTCCTTAGTAAAGATAAATAATTACCTTATATTATAATATATACTTGAAGTTTCAATTAATTCAATTAGAAGAAGATATTTATGAAAATACTTAAAATTTACCTGATATATTGTCTCAATTCTTTATAATGCTTAATTAACTTTAAAAGGTATAAATAATTTTTTATTAAAGTGAAATCATGTCTTATCAAATTTCATCTTCTTACCTATACATGCAAAGATTTCAATAATATACTCTCACATCTTTGTTTGATTTTAATAAATTTTATTTACTAATATTATCCAACCTTTATTAAGGTAATTTCGATATTACTGGAATATTAACTACAATCAATATTAACAAATCTCCTTAAATGCTTTGCTGTATAAGACTTATTACAATTTATAAAATCAAGAGGATATCCTTGAAATATTAGCTTTCCTCCTAGTTTTCCACCCTTAGGTCCAAGATCAATAATCCAATCAGCAAGACTTATTACAGATAAGTTATGTTCTAT
>NZ_JAXDSU010000010.1:0-63480 GCF_034090325.1 Anaerococcus porci | reverse complement strand
AATGAAGAGGCAACAGAATCCTCAAAAAATTAAATCTAAGGCATAAGAGATAGGAAACATTAACGTAAATAGAAAAGCAATAATAATGTTTCAAGATGAAGCAGAATTTGGTCGTATAAATGAGCCTAAATACTGTTGGTGTAATGACAAAATAAGACCATCTGTACCATGGCATCTTATTAGAGAATATAGATATACCTATGGAGCAGCAGAGCCAAAAACAGAATAAATTTCCTTTTTAGTACTGCCTTATTGCAACACAGATTGTATGAACGTATTCTTAGAAAAGTTATCCAAAGAGTATAAATAAGATAAAATACTAATAGTATGTGATAGAGCAACATGGCACAAATCAAGGAAATTAAAAATCCCAGAAAATATAGAAATAATCCATATTCCACCTTACAACCCATAAATGAATCTCATAGAACAAATTTGGAAGCAAATAAGGTCTATAGGATTTAAGAATGAGCTTTTTAATTCATTATCTAATGTTGTCGATAGACTATATGCAACAATAAATAAATTAACTAAAAAATTGTTAAAAATATTACTCGTAGGGATTGGTTGTGTGAGTAGTGTTTAGTATTAGCCATTGTTTTGAGATTATAGTCTATGTATAATTAATTGAAAATAGCCATTTAATCATCCGATTAAATGGCTATTTTCATATTAGTCTAATAATTTTAAAGCGTCATCTAATATTTTAGCTCCGTTTACCATTCCGTAATCCATCATGTCAATTACACTTACCACTGTTTTTTTATTTTCATAAGTTTGTTTAAGCTCATTAAGTTTAAATCTAACTTGTGGTCCTAATAGTAAAACATCTATACTTTCATCTTCATGAATTTCTTCTACACTTGAGACTGGAACAGCTTTTATATTAACATCGATTCCTTTTTCATAAGCTGATTGTTGCATTTTTTCTACAACTAAGCTTGTACTCATTCCTGCTGAACAACATAGAACTATATTTAATTGTTCACTCATATTATTCTCCTTTAATAATTCTAAATGGATTTTGTTCACATAGCATATTTAATATTAATTGTTCATTCTCATCTAAATAACCTAATAAATTTCTTTCTCCTGTATTTTTAATTTGTTTTTTAACAATTTGGATTTCTCCTTTATAATGAGCTAACTTGTTATTAACAATAAGCACATCACCCCTTTCAAAGAATTCTTTATCTACATTCTTTGCGGGTATGTCACTATCCTTTGCGAAAATTCTTGTAGAGCTACTTCTAATAAAATATTCAGATGAATCGATTCTATCAGCATGAACAAAATCAAATAGTATATTTTCTTCAATATCCATTATATCATTATTTAAATTGATTTTTAAGCTAGGTATAGATAAATCTATTTGACTTAATACTTTAAGTTCATCTTCTGAAGCAAATGCATTTCCAATAATAATATCATTTATTCTTCTGTCAGCTATTAAATATCTTAATTGGTAGTCAATTGCTTTGTACCTATGCTCTTCTAGTGTGCATAACCCCTTGAAAACTGGCCAAGGACCAAAAGTATTCTCATTATTGCTAGAGATGAAAGAATGTACTGGCAAACCCATTTGATAATATTTATCTGTAAAATAATCAAACCTTTTCTTAGATAAGCCTGTATATTCTTGAGGATAGAAGTTATGACATGTAGACATGGCATTTCTATTAGCCCCCTTTTTTATAAGCAAATCTAAAGATATATCAGAAGATGCATTAAATTCAACAGCGATACCATATGGGTTATTTGTCATTAGTATATTTTCCGAGTCTGAAAGAGGCCAGTCTAATCTAATAATGTCTACACCCATTTGTGAAAATACAGAAAGATTATCTGCTTTTGCTCCTAAAAACTCAAATACATGCCCATTTGTGTCTACAGATACAGTGTAACCAAGATTATGAGCTTGACTTATAAAATTTGAAAAATTAGATATAGTTTCTTCTTTACTTTCTTCAACTGACAGTAAGCAAGTAAATATTCTTGTAAAACCGTATTTTGCTGCCATCTTCATATATGCTAAATCATTTTCTTTTGTAGAATGTTCGGGATATATTGATATTCCTAAATTTCTCATTTTACTTCTTCGCTTTCTAGACTTTCTTCTTGAATTAGGTTGTTTTTATCAACTGCTGCTATAAATGGATAGTAAATTAAGCATCCAATTGCAATTAATAATATTTGCAAAACTGCTCCTTGCCAGTTACTTGATAAGAATCCAGATATAATTGGAGGTGTTGTCCAAGGCATGATTATTCCGTTAGTAATAGGTACTAAACCAATACTCATTGTTATATAAGTAATAATGATATTAACAGTAGGAACTAGCAAGAAAGGAATGAATAATAGTGGGTTAAGTACTATTGGAAGTCCGTAAATTACTGGTTCATTAATTCCAAATACTGCTGGAAGTATTGAAAGTCTTGATAATTGTTTTAATCTCTTTGATTTAGAAATTAATACAGCTACTATTAACAGAGATAATGTGGAACCTGCACCGCCAAATGTAGCAAATAAGTTTTGGAATTGTACGTTAATTATATTTTCAGGCATTTGCCCTGCTGTTACTTTTGCTAAGTTTTCTGCTGATAGAGCATATAAAACTGGAAGAAACATAGAGTCTGTAATATTTGTTCCATGGATTCCTAAAAACCATAAAGCATGAGCAAACAGATATACTAAAATCATAGCTGGAAGTGATCCACCTATATGCTGTAGTGGAAGTTGTAGGACACTATATACAAATGTAAATGCATTCTCCCATTGTGTTAATGAGAATATAAATCTGATTAATACAAAAGTAGTCATTACAAATGCTGTAGGGAATAAAGACGCAAATGATTGACCTACTGTAGGGGGTACACCTGCAGGCATTTTGATAACTAAACCTTTATCAACTATGATTTTATATATTCTTACAGCTAAGAAAGCTGAAATTATACCGATAAATACACCCTTTGAGCCTAGCCAATCTAATGATAATCCGCTAACAGTGAAAGCATCTTCGCTTCCTTCAGGAGTGAAATCAAATTTGAATGGCATTAAAATAAACCAGCCAACTAGCGATACAACCCCACCAAATAGAGGATTTACGCCAAGTCTTGTCGCATAAGCATGGCCAATTCCTATAACTACAAATATTGACATTATTGTAAATGAAGCACTAGTAGCAGCAGAAAAATATGATGAAATAGTATTACCATTAATTTCTGCACTATTAAGTAAATCAATCCATGATTGTATAGGGAAATTAGATATTAACATGAATATTGACCCTATAATTAAAAGTGGCATTGCTAGAGCAAAACCATCTCTTATTGATTGTAAATGTGCATTAGCACTTATCTTTGCCGCTATGGGCATCATTTTTTCTTCGATTTTATCCATAAAACTTTGTTTTTTCATTAGCTTTCTCCTTTATTTTCTAAATTAATAATCCTTTCATATGATTTTATAATTTCTTCGGCTAAAATACATATGGTTTCGCTTGCCATCATTTGATCTTCAGCATGAGCCAATAATATAGTTTTCATCGATTCATCTAAATTAAAATTTTCAGTAAACATTTGTTGATGAATTTCATGACATTTAGAATAAGCGTCTTTTCCTTTTGATATTAGATCTCTTGCCCTATCGAGTTCACCGTATCTTGCTTGAGTCATAGCTTCAATATAAGAAGACTTAGCAGAACCAGCAAAAGTTATTAATTGCATGCAAATTTCTTCTAAATTATTCATTTGTACCTCCTTTCATTTATATCAAATTAATCATAACATTTTTGAAATCATCAAAGCTTTTAACATTTATTAGTGATGTAAGAATATCTTCATCTTTAATTATTTTAGTAAACAATCCTAATAAATACTCATAACTTGGAGCAGGCTTTGAAGATGGAGAAATATATATTATTATTCTTACTTTTGTATTATTCTCATCCCAAAATATATCCTTTTTTGAAATATATATGAAAATTTTGGTTTCTTTTTCTATCGGATTTACAGGATGGGGAAGAGCTACCAAATTATTAAAAACAACACTTCCAAAGCTTTCTCTAAGAATTGTTTCAGATCTATATTTTTCTATATCTTTTTTATTATTTGTTAAACTATGATATATAAAATCAAGTATTTGTTCTTTTTTCTTAGATTCATTACTTATACAAAATCTATCAAATAAAAAATATTTATCAATCAGTTTATTTGAATAAGTGTTACTTTTTGTAGATTTCTGAATATCTTCACTAAGTTTTAATTTTTCATCTATAATTTTACAATCATTTTCATCTAAAAATATGCTAACCTTAACATATGGAACAGGAATAACTAAATAATCTAAATCAACAGTTGAAATAATAAAATCTATATTATTTAGATTTTGAGATCCTATTTCATAATAACCTATAACTTCTTTTATATTTATGTTATTTCCATATTCGTTTTCTATTCTGCTTTTTAGCATAAGACCAGTAGATAAGCCCGAAGCACAAACGACTAGAACATTACGTTTAATGTTAGATTTTTTTCTTTCTATAGCTGAAAGAATATATATAACTATATAAGACCATTCATCTTCAGTTAATGAATCGTTTTCAAATATAGAAAACTTTCTGAAACTTTCAACCACTAAATTATAATAATATTTATATTGGTTAGTAATCTTTTTTGTTAATGGATTTGTCACAAATAATCCTGAATAAATCCTATTTTCAAGACTAGATAAATGCTCCATAAAATTATTAATAAATACTTTATCATCTAATAAATTTATGCCTAATTTTTTTGATAGGTAACTAAGCAGTTGTATTATTTTTTTATTAGTAATCAATACAGAATTATATTGCGACTTAGTTTTTGATATTAATTGTAAATAAATATATTCTTGTTCATTTTCAGGCAAAGATATGTCAAAACTTTTTGATATTCTATTTATGATGTTTGATGCAAATCGGTAAATTTTAGGGTTATCTTTTTTTATTAAACTAACATCAGGATTTTCATAATCTTTAATAATACAATTATCTTCAACTCTTTCTATTAGTAAAGCAAGATGAATAACGAGATTTTGAATTGTGTAATCATTAACCGAAATTTTAAATTCTCGAATCTCATCTAGAAGAATAATTAGTATCTGAGATATAGAAGATCTATTAAACAATTCTAGTTCATTTAAATCTTTTATAAAATTATTAGAATATAAGTCTGAAAAGAAATAATCTAGTATAAAATGTCTTTTATTAACCTCCTTGCCAACAACAGATATAATAGAATCTTGATTTTTATCTATATAAAGACCGTAATCTTTTAGCTTGTCTCTTATATTATATATATCTCTATTTAACGTTGATTCGCTAATATATAAAATGTCTAAGACTTTATAAAAATCTAAATTATTATTCTTTAAGAGTAAATTTTCAAGAATAAACTTCTCTCTACCTTCTTTATCATATATTTGATTAATATTAGAAATAGCATTTTTGTAATTATAGATAAAATCAATATAATCATCGTTGTTAATTATACTGATTTTAAAGCCACTTCCTTTTTTTGATATAATTTTAAATGAATTATGATTAGGTTTTTCAATTATATTATTAATTGATGTCCTTATAGTTTTTTCTGAAACTCCTACATTTTCACCAATTTCTTGGCTTGTACAAAATCGGTGTCTATTACTATATAAAAACTTAATTATTTTTATTTCTCTATCAGATAACATAGCTTTTCCTCATTACTATTATACATGAAAAAGTATATAAACTCCTTTAATTATTTTCCGTTGCCATAACGGAAATAGTGAAATTAAACTATTTGTGCAAATATTATTTAATATTTATTAAAAACTTATTAGATTTATACATATATTTTAGCATACAGGTAGTGTCAAATCATTTTGCAAACTCCCCTATAATATTTTGCTAACATCTACTACTTCTCCCTTTTAAGATAGAAAACCTTTTCATTTTTTTATTTTTCTAATTTATTAAATATTTCTTCTATTTTTATCTTGAATTTTTCCAAATCCTTTATTTATTCTATTATCAAATTTTTCATTGTATTCTAAACATATCATGCAGATTATGCAATCTAATGAGTCTTCATTATTTGATGAAATGTTTTTATATCTTTGTCAACTAGTTTAGATATATTTAATTTTGTGCTTGCTAAATAATAATGACCATACATTCTGGATATTAAAGAAGCTATTTCTCTAGTTGTTATACTATTTTTGTAAATTTTTACGATGGTTGTTTCTAAATCATCATTTATTCTTTTGTATTATAGTAGTGGACCTTAATAAACTCTCTGATTCTATCAGGTGATATTTCTATATTTAGTACTCATATGATGTATTTATTTTGCTATTGTAATACCAATTTATAAAATTTCTGGAAATTGTATCCTATAGGATTATATTTTTTATAATCTAAAAATACTATTAATTCATGCTTTAGTAGTTGACTATCTGATTTTTCAAGTTCACACCTAAAAAATTCTTTAATATTTTACCTTTGCTTGGTGTTTCTATTAATTTTATGGTAAAACATTTCATAATGACCTCCTATTATATGCCTTGCTAACAAATTTTTATAGGTTTTGGTCCTTTTTTCTGCTTTTTAATTTGGATGTTTACACCTGATATTTTATATTATGATTTGATTATTACTTTGACTAATATATACAGGTCAAAGTTTTTAATATCCATATTAATTTCAGTACTAAGTATACTCATCGTGTAAATAATCTTAGTTTATATGAGATTGATGTAAATAAATTTGGTGATTTTAAGAGTTTTTCTTTTAACTTTTTTATCCTTATAGGAGGATATATAATTTCAATTTTAATAAAGAAAATAAGATATTTTTTTGATAAAAAATAAGAAGGAGATAAGCTACTAACCTTCTTATTTTTTCATTATATCAAGAGGATCTATTACATTGGGAGATACTGAAAATTTATTTTTGTTATTGTAAAATACAAAAAGTGGGAAGTTTGTTTTTCCTTCTTCTAGGTTTTCTATAAGTGTTTCTAGGAAAAATTTCATGGCTTTTTTGTCAATTTTGCCCTTTGAGTTCTCTTATTTTACTATCCAAAATGGTGATAGGGGCTTTAGCTTGTTTATATCAACTACTATTCCTACTTCTATATCCAAATAGTCAAAACTCGCCAAAAAGGCGTATATTCCCTTATCAAGGTCTGTTTTTTGGTCTATATTTTCTGGAGAATCTGTCACATCGATTTCCATTATTTTTGTAATCTTACCATTGACTTTTTCAAAGTTTTCTATGATGTTGTCTTTTTTAAGCTCAGATAGTATAAGTTTATAATATTCTTTACTTTTTAACATAAATCTCCTTAATTAAAGTAATCTTGTCCATCTATTACTGTATTTGCTATTACTTCTACAGCAGTTTTTATAGCCTTATCTGAGCAGTAAAATTTTCTACTGTGGAGGGCTTCTTTGTTATGACCTTCTTCTCCACTTCCAAACCAGTAGAAAAATCCTGGTACTTTTTTCATATAAAAAGCAAAATCTTCACTTGCCATAGTTTGACCATCTCTTATTATATTGGACTTGTCTAAAGTTTTTAGGACGGATTTTAAGACAAATTCATACATTTTTTCAGGATTATATACTAAGGGAATAAGATCCTCATATTCTATTTTATATTTGCATCGGTAGGATTTTGCAGTATATTCAACTATCTCTTCCATTCTTTTTATAGAATTTTCTAGGCTTTTTTCCGAAAGACTTCTAATAGTTGCACTTAAATCTACCCTATCTACCACAAGATTATCCTCACTTCCTCCATTTATGGAATTTACAGAAAGAACTGTATTATCAAAAGGATTTGTATTTCTTGAAATAATTGTTTGAAGGCTCATTACTATATTTGATGCACAAACTATAGGGTCAATATTAAGTTCTGGCATGGAACCATGTTGACCGTGACCTATTATTTTTATCTTAAAATTTGTCTTTGTAGACATCAAGGCTCCCTTTTTTACAATCACCTTTCCATAATCTATTAAAGGCCAATTGTGAAAACCAAATATATAGTCAATTTTTACTTTTTCAAAAAGACCTAAGTCTATAAGTTCCTTAGCACCTTTAGTAATCTCTTCTGATCTTTGGAAAATAAAAACCACATCGCCCTTTAATAGCTTCTTATTAGATGATAATAATTTTACAAGACCAAGGTTAACAGCGGTATGATAATCATGTCCACAAGCATGCATAAGTTTATCATCTAGGGACTTATAGTCTACTTCTGTTTCTTCCTTCTGTAAAAGAGCATCTATGTCAGATCTAATTGCTATGACCTTTCCATTTTTTCCAGTTTTTAGTCTTGCTACAAGACCTGTTTTTATAGGAAATTCTATTATTTCTATATCTTTAAATTGGGAAATATAATTCCTAATAATCTCTGTCGTTCTGAATTCTTCTCCTGATTTTTCTGGATGCTTGTGTATATCATGCCTTATGTCTGTTATAATTTTTAAATCTTGATTTGATATTCTTAACATTTTCTACCTGCCAAAAGACCACCCTCACCTAGTTCTGTGAAGTCTTCTTTTTTAAGATCAAGTTTTGCAAAAAATCTAGGGAGAAATATATCAAAGCTTGTAAATTTAGAATGTATGGATGCACCAGGAACTCCTACTAGATAAGTCTTATCTTTAATTCCTACTGTAAGCATATTACCTGGTTGAACTGGTATACCTTGTATTATCAACTTATCTGACATATCTTTTATTATTGTTGGTGTAATATCATCTGGGTCTACACTCATTCCACCAGAAAATACTATAAGATCAGCTTTTCTTTCAAGGTAGCCTTTTGCAACATTTTTTATATAATTCATATCATCAGGGCATTTCTCAATTCCTAAAATTTCATGGTCATAAAAAGATAGTTTTTCTCTTATAACCGGTTCAAATAAGTCATCTATCCTAGCTGTATAAATTTCATTTCCTGTAATTATAATTCCTACCCTAAGCTTATGAAATTTCTTTACTTCGAATATAGGTCTATAGCTTTGTCCTATTCTCTTTATGTTTTCTACTTCTTCTCTCTTAGTAAAAAGCGGAACTATCCTTCCTCCAACTAGATTATCTCCACTAAAAACCTTAGTATAGGAAGGAATAGTAGCAAAGGTGTAATCACCTTCATTGTTTAATTCAAATAATCCCTTTCTATTTATAACAAATATTCCATCACTATTTGCCTTAAATGTGATTTTTCCCTCAGATGGATCTTTATAGCATATATTTTCCCCAATTAAATCATCTGCAACTTCTTTTATGGCATCTTCTTCGTGAACAAAGCCATAATCAAGCTCCCCTACAAAGAGATTTTCCTTGCCTATATTCTTAAGCTTTTCTATGTCGCTTTCTTCTACTATGTGACCTCTTTTAAAAACAACTCCTTTGAAACCATCTGCCATTATTCCTGTCAAATCATGAAATAGAGGCTTTCCTATTGCTTCTTCAACCTTAACTTTCCTTAGCATATTCTCTCCTACTTATTGATTTCTTTATTGTTTTTTATGGATATTATTTGTGAAATTATTGATATGGCTATCTCTTCCACACTGCCATCATCAATAGGATAACCTACAGGAGCATGGACTTTATCTAGTAGTTTTTTATCCACACCCTTTTCTCTTAGATTATCAAAAACTCTCTTAACCTTTCTTTTTGATCCTATCATTCCCAAAAACTTGTAGTCTTTGTCTATAACATTTTCTAAAACTTCTTCATCATAGTCAGGAGTTGCTATTAATATATAGGTATTTTTATTAAAATCAAAATTTTCAGAAAATTCTTTTGGCTTTTTAAGGACAAATTGGTCTATATCTTCTAAATCTTTTTTGTTTTTAAAGTCTTCCCTTTGGTCTATAACTACTACATTAAACCCTGTTTTTGTTGCAATTCTTGCAAGTTTTTGTCCGACATGACCTGCTCCAAATATTAAAAGCCTGGGATTTGCCCTAAATATTTTTATATAACCTTTGTTTTGACCACCACAAAGCATTTTTACCTCTTGCTTCTCATTGAGAGTGTAGTCAAAAGATTTTTCTTTGTCTTCTTTAAGAGCTTTTAAGGCCTTTTTTGTCAAGTCATATTCAATAGGACCGCCTCCTATAGTTCCAAAAGTTTTTCCATTTTCAAAAACAGCCATAGTAGAGTTATCCTTGCCTGGGGCTGACCCCTTTGTTTCTGTAAGTATAGCAAGAGCTACATTTTTTCCCTTTTCTAATTCCTTAACAACTTCTCTAAGAATTTCTAAATCCATCTTCTATTCTCCTTTTACATATGAGGATTGCTTCAAGAGTTCCTCCACCTATAAGTCTTGCCTTATCAGATATGGTTTTTGTGTTTCTTTTATTTACTCTTGGATCTACATCTCCTATTTTAAGGTCTTTTGTAACCTTTGATTTATTTCCAATCATACCCCTTACCATACCATCAAGTTCTGATCTAACTTCTTTATCATTTACATAGGCTAAAACTTCTCCTTTTTTCACAATTGATCCTATATCTTTTATTACTTCAATTTCTCCATCATCAGGAGATCTTAGGATTCTTTCAGTTGTATATCCATTTATATTACCTGGAATACCTGTGTTTTTTTGAGCATTTCCTTCAAAGATTAGCCTTCCCAAATCATGCCCCCTATTTGTTTCTATAACTACATCTACATCTATCCCTGCCTCATATCCAGGACCTAAGGCTATAGTTATGTCTGCCATTTGCTTATTTGTCCCAATATTTTTCTTAGCTAGAGTTCCATCAACTAAAGCCATAGGTTTTAATTTTTTTATAATTTCAGCCTTTGGGTCAATATATACTGGAACTTTTCCATCCTTCCAGCATTCTTTTATTTCATCAATATTAGTTACCTTTTTAGCTATAAAGTCTTCTATTTGAATTTCACCATCGAATATTGCTTGGGCGCAAGATACATATCTTCTTATACAAAGAGGTTTCTCCATTTCAAGAACTAAAACTTTAAAACCAGTTCTATGAAGCTTTTGGATAGAACCTGTGGCTACATCTCCACCCCCTCTAAAAACTACTATATCATTTTCTAGCATCTTCTAACTCCTCTAGGTTTCTATAGGTATCTACATCCCATAGTTCTTTTATGTCATCTATATATACTTCATTTTTGTCATTATCTTTAACAAGAAGCATTCCACCTTGATCAAATTCTAAGGCTAAAAGTCCTTCTCTAAATTCGTTTGAGAATATAACAGGTGCTCCTCTTCTTTTTTCAGTCCTTGGATAGGTTACATACTCATTTTTCTTGTAAGCTTCTATGAGTTTATTTACAGTTTCAAGTGTGAGTAAAGGTTGATCTGCGACAAAAAACATCATAGCTGAGTCCTTATCACAATTTAGAACCCCATATTTTATAGATGCTGACTTGCCTACTTCATTTTTGTCATTAAATATTGCCTTGAATCCTCTTTTTTTAGCATCATTTAAGATTTCTTCATATGATGAAACTAAGATTACATCATAAAATCCAACTTTTTCTATCATATCAAAAGTCCATTGGTAGAGCTTTTTACCATTAAAATCTAGTAAAAGTTTGTTTTCACCCATTCTTTTTGAAAGACCAGATGCCATAATTATTGCACTAATTTTCATAATATTCCTCCTTTAAGATAGAACCATAAAAGACCATAACTTGATCCAAATTATCCTTAAGGTATTTGGCTAAGTCATAAGCTTTTTCTTTTTCTTCATTACTTTCTACTTGGTTTATATATATTATTTTTTTACCCTCAAAGCCTTTAAATATTCCAGGCTTTGATTTAATTAGTTTTAAGATTATTTCTTTGCTAATTATGTCCTTACCTATATTTTTAATATAGTATTCATAGTTATAAATAAAGTCATTACTAGGTTTTTTTCCAAGAACCTTTATCGGAAAAATCCCTATAGCCTTGGAAGTTTCTTTATAGATTACTGGTTCATAATCTTTCCAATATTTTAAGGGAAGATTTCTAGACCCATCTGCTTCTATTAGAGTAAAGTCAAAATCTTTGATTTTTTCTAAGAGAATATCCTTATCTATAGACTTAAGTTTATTTTTATCTTTTATAAGCTTACCTATTACTACAAGTTTATTATTTATTGGCCTTTTATAATCCTTTTTTGATGTATACAAAAAATCATATTCATCATTTTCAGGTACTTTTATCTTAGTTGATGTAGTTACTAAGACTTTCCCCTTATCTCTAAGTCTTTTTGCAAGGTAGAACATAAGGCTTGTTTTTCCTGCTGATCCTGTAATGGATATTATGTCATTTTTTTTTATATCTAATATGTCTAATATATCTTTTTTCATAAAAAAAGCTGTAGCAATCTTTTGTCGCTACAGCTATAATCTCCTATTTTTCAATTTTTTTTGTCTTTTTATAGAAGGTATCCCTAAGTGGTAGTTCAAGTCTTAAGTCCCCATCAAGAGCATAGTAGGCTCCTTGAACTGCTGGAGCTGTAGGAATAGTCGCTATTTCTCCAATTCCCTTTGCCCCATAGGCAAGATCTAGTAATTCTTCTTTTTCTATCAAAATAGGGTGAATTCTAGGAGTATCTGTAGACCTCCAAAGTCCCATGTTACCATATTTTGCCTTTATAACAGAATCTTTTAATTTAAGATCTTCTGTTAGGGCATAGCCTAAGCTCATCACTACCCCACCTTCTATTTGACCTTCAATGGTGGTTGGGTTGACTACTTTTCCTGAATCATGGGCTGCATATACATCAGTAACTTTTCCATTATCATCAAGGACTACTACATGAGCTGCAAAACCATAGGCTAAGTGGGATTTTGGATTTGGCTTATCTGATCCTAATGGATCTGTTGGGTCATCATATTCATAGAAATATTCTTTTTTATCTAACTCTTCTAGACTATGATTTTCTAAGTCTTTTGCAAGTTTTTCTGCACATTTTTTGGCAGCTTCACCTGTTATCAAGGTGTGTCTTGATCCTGATGTAGTTCCAGAGTCAGGGCTTGTTAGGGTATTTGGTGGCATAATTTTTATCTTATGATATGGAAGAGATGTTGCTTTTCCAATCATTTGAAGAATTATAGTTCCTACTCCTTGTCCTATGCAAGTTGCTCCAGAATAGACTTTTACCATATCACCATCTACTACTATTTTAACCCTTCCTATGTCCTTTAATCCAACACCAACCCCTGCATTTTTCATAGCTACTGCTATACCTGCATGGTCTTTATTTTCTTCATATATGTCTTTTACTGCTTCAAGACATTCTACAAGAGCTGTAGATCTGTCTGCAATTTGTCCATTAGGTAGGACTTCTCCTGGTTTTATAGCATTTCTGTATCTTATCTCCCAAGGTGATATACCTACTTTTTCAGCTAATATATTAATATTGCTTTCCATTGCAAAGTTTGATTGGCAAACTCCAAATCCTCTGAAAGCTCCTGATGGTGGATTGTTTGTATAATAACCAAATCCCTTTATATCTGTGTTTTGATAGTTGTAAGGTCCTACCGAATGAGTACAGGCTCTTTCTAAAACTGGTCCACAAAGGGAAGCATAAGCTCCAGTATCAAAGTAGATTTCACATTCCATACCTTGGAAAATTCCATTCTCATCACAGCCAATGGTAAATTTTCCCTCCATAGGGTGACGTTTTGGATGCCATCTTAAAGACTCATCTCTGGTAAATTTATGTTTAACTGGTCTTTGATATAGGTAGGCTGCAAGGGCTGCTGGTGGTTGGACACTCATGTCTTCTTTTCCACCAAATGCTCCTCCTACAAAAGGATTGACTACAACAATCCTTTCTGGAGTATCTTCCCAATTAAACATTATAGATAACTCTCTTCTTGTATCGTATACTGATTGATCTGATGAATATACTCTTACCCCATCTTTATAAGGTTCTGCTACACAACATTCTGGTTCTAGATAAGCATGCTCTCCTAAAGGAGTTTTGTAGGTAAAGCTTGCTATGTACTTAGAGTTTTCTAAGGCTTTCTTAGCATCTCCACGGCTTACATGTCTTTTTTGACAAAGATTTCCATCAGGATGAATTTTTGGAGCATCTTCTGCCATAGCTTCTTCAATAGTACTTACAGGTTTTAGCTCCTCCAGCTCCACTTCTACAAGTTTTTTTGCCTTTTCCAAAGTTTTTTCATCTTCTGCCACTACAAAACAGAAAGCATCCGCAAGAGATTTTGTTTCCTCTCCCACATCTATAAAAACTGGCCAGTCTCTTTGGATATGTCCTATAAGATTTACTGGTACATCTTTTGCAGTTAAGACTCCAACTACTCCATCAAGCTCTAAAGCCTTACTTGGATCAAGTTTTAATAGCTTAGCCCTAGGATATTTTGTTCTTACACATGAGCCATAAAGCATATTATCTAATTCTATATCATCAGCATAAATACCAGTTCCTAGTATCTTATCGCGAGCATCAATTCTATCTGCTCTTGCCCCTACAAAGGCTTCTGATTCCTCATCATTTATTTTTTCATCTCCCCTAAGTATGGCACTTGCAAGCATTATTCCTTCTACAATTTTCTTATATCCTGTACACCTGCAGATATTTCCTCTTATTCCTTTTCTTATATCATCTTCTGTAGGATTAGGATTGGATCTTATAACACTTACTCCGCTCATCACCATACCAGGTATGCAAAATCCACATTGGACAGCTCCCGCCTTAGTAAAGGCATAAGTGAAGGCTTCTTTTTCTTCATCCTTGAGACCTTCACTTGTTATTACCTCTTGGTCATTTAATTTTGAAAGTCTAACTACACAGGCTTTTTTGGATGCATCTCCTACTAAAACTGTACATGTACCACAAGCTCCTTGACTACATCCATCCTTTACTGATGTTAGTTTTAAATCATCTCTTAAAAATCTAAGGAGAGTCTTATCCTCATATGTTTCATAGACCTTACCATTTACCCTTACAAAAAGGGCTTTACTATCATTTTTCTCACCTATTCGTATCGTTTTTGTCATAGTTTATTCCTTACTTAAAATTCTTTTTATAAATTCTCCCATCCCAGCTTTTGCATAGTAACCCTTCTCATCCAATATTATTTTTCCCTTTGAGATTACTGTATCTACTTTAAAATCAGTATTGAATCCTTCATAGCTTGTATAATCACATCTTGAATGTCTATTTTCTTGTTTTATAGTATATCCATTCTTAGTTAAGATAGCTAAATCAGCATCTGTTCCTTCTTCTATACTTCCCTTATTTGGATAAAATCCAAATATTTTTGAAGGATTTAAGGACAAGACTTCCATAAGTCTAACAAAACTTATCTTTCTTTGAAGTCCAAGTGTTAATACAACTTCTATTCTTTCTTCAACTCCTGGTATTCCTCCTGGAGCCTTGATAAAATTATCGGCATATGGTTTTTTTTCACTTTCATATATAAATGGACAATGGTCTGTTGCAACAACATCAACATCTCCATTTCTTATCCCATCCCACAAAGCTTCTATGTCATCTTTTTTCCTTAAAGGAGGAGCACAAATATATTTAACAGCCTCATCATTTGGGTTGTCCATATATTTTGACTCATCATAAGTTAAATATTGGGTACATGTTTCACAATAGAGGTTTTTCGCCCCTCTTTCTCTTGCTCTTTTTATCTCGTCAAGCCCCTCTCTTGTTGAGGTATGAACAATATATAATTTAGGATATCCTGCAGTTTCTGAAAGATAGATTAACCTATTTATAGCCTCAGCTTCACTTTGGTTTGGTCTGGTTAGAGCATGGTATTTTGGGGATAGCTTATTATCTCTTATGGCCTCATTTCTTAGCTCATATATAAGTCCATCATTTTCGCAGTGGACACAAACAATAGAGCCTGTTTTTTTTGCAGTCTTTAGAACCCTGAGTATTTGGTCATCGTTAAGTTTTCCCCCATATGTTGTATAAATTTTAATGGAAGGGATACCCTCATTTTTTAAGTCTTCAATTTCAGATAAAAGACTTTCATTTTCTTCATACATAGCTCCATGAAAGGAGTAGTCTATATAAGCTTTTCCATCTGCTATATCATGATAATGATCTATTAGGCTATGAAGACTTGCACCTTTTCCTAAATCTCCAATATGGTCACAAATGGTGGTAGTAGCTCCAAAGCTTGCTGCATAAGTTCCACTAGCAAAATCATCACAAGCTATAAATTTACCTAAGTCAAGTGACATATGTGTATGCACATCAACACCACCTGGTATAACTAATTTATCTTTTGCATCTATTATTTTATCTACTTTCTCTTCTATGTTTTTTCCTATTTTTGATATTTTTCTTCCTTCTAATAAGATATCAAGAAAGTCTACTTTATCCTTTAAAACTACTTTGCCATTTTTTATAAGCGTTTTCATAATACCACCATCTTATTTATTTGTTTATAAGTGACTATTACAAAATAAGGGTTTTCTCTTTTTTATCATTTCAAACTTCTCCTATATAATTAAAGTCAGTTTAATGACTTCCAAAGATATATCTAACTATTCATAAATCTTAACTTATCATTTAGAATTAGACATTTGATAAATCTTAAAATAATATTTTAAGGATTAATTTATTTTGCAATAGCCTCTTAAATTTACATATAGTCTTTTTTATTTTCTTGGCTAATCCTATTTACTACATGTTCTTCTTCAAGTTCAAATCCATTTTCTATATTATTGGCCTTTTGAACTGCTATAAGTATATTTTCATAACCTGTACATCTACACATATGATTTGCAAGTTCTTTTCTAAGCTCATCTATTGTGTAATATTTTCCCCTAGCTATAATTTCCGTTGCAGAAACTATAAAACCAGGTGTACAAAATCCACATTGGACTGCAGCCTCATCTACAAAGGCTTGTTGGATTATTGAAAGTGAACCATCACTTGCAGTTAGTCCTTCTGTTGTCCATATATCTTTTCCCTCAGCCCATATAGCAAGGTAGATACATGAGTTAAAACTTTCTCCATCTATTAATACTGCACAAGCTCCACATTCTCCAACTTCACATCCCTTTTTAACCGAAGTTAGACCAAAGTCATTTCTTAGAAAGTCTGTAAGAGATGCTCTAACATCAGTCATTTTTGTAACTTTTATCCCATTTATCCAACAGCTTACTATCTTGTATTGAGGTTCATAGTGAAGTACGTCTTCTTTTCTTGGGGCAAAAGGTCCAAATTCTTTACTATGCATAGACAGCCTCCTCATGTTCTTTTCTTATCTCTTTTAGACATCTTACTGTTATTTCATATAAAACTTGCTTTCTTAAAGCCTTTGTTGCTCTCCATGAATCTCTTGGTGAAAGTTCATCAAGGCACTTTTTGGCAAATACATTTATATTGTTATCTGTAAGTTTTAGACCTTTTAGACTCTCTTCTGCTTTTGGAGCTCTTACTGGGATTGAACTTGCAACTCCGTAAGCTACTCTAACATCTTTTACAAAGCCATCTTCAAATTTCACATTACATGAACAAGATGAAGTTGCTATATCCATAGCATTTCTCATTGCATATTTAAAGTAGTGTCCAAAATATCCTTCATAGGACTCTTTTTTTATTTTTACTGCAGTCATTACTTCAGTATCTTTTAGGTCAACTGTAGAAAAACCTACATAAAAATCTCTAACTGGAAGCTCTCTTATACCATCAACTCCCTTTAACTCAATTATGCAATCATAAGCAAATACTGTAGGTGCAGAGTCTGCTGATGGGGCACCATTACAAATATTTCCACCAATTGTAGCTATGTTTCTAAGTTGTGGTCCACCTGCTGTATCTACTGCCTCTCCTAGGGTCTTACAATATTTTTTTACTAAAGGATCAGCTGTTATATGGCTAAAACTTGTAAGAGCACCTATTCTTAAAGTTCCGTCTTCTTCCATACTTACTCCCTTAAGTTCATCTATAAGTTGGAGAGAAATAAGCTCAAGTCCAGCCATTTTTCCTTCTCTTATCTTAACTAAAACATCAGATCCACCAGCTATGAAGCTTGCATCTGGGTGTTCTTGTTTTAGTTTTATGGCCTCATCTACTGTATATGCTTCATAAATATTTTTTATATCATACATTTTCTACACTCCAAGCCTTATTTTCATATTTCATCTCTTTTTCATAGTCATTTTCTATAAGTCCAGCCTCTTTAAATAATGGGAATAAGACATGTGGTGTCATAGGACATTGGTTTACTCTCACTCCTGTTGCATTTAAGATTGCATTTCTAATAGCTGGAGCTGGAGAACATGTTGGTGGTTCTCCTAGTGACTTAGTATTATATGGTGAAGTTGGTTCGGGATTCTCAATAAAGTAAACTTCAAAATTCGGATGATCCATTGTTGTTGAAAGTTTGTAATCAAGTAGGTTATTATTTAAGATTTTTCCCTTATCATTGTATTTTAACTCTTCTGATAGGGCAAATCCTACTGCCATGCTCATACCTCCATGAGCTTGGGCTTCAGCAAGCCTTGGATTTATAAGTTTTCCGCAATCATGAACATTTACAAGCCTTAAGATTTTAACCTTACCTAGAGCAATATCTACTTCTACCTCTGCAAATGATGCACCAAAAGAGAAGGCGTTATTTCTAATAGTATAGGTTGATTCAGCTGATATATGATCACTATCCTTATTATCATAAAGAGCTATTGTAGCAAGTTCTCCTAAGCTCATTAACTGTCTATTATCTGTTTTTCTAATTATCATGCCATCTACTAAGTCAAGGTTATGTGGAGCAAATTCTAATTCTTTCCTTGCCCTGTCTATTATTTTTTCCTTAAATATCTTGGCAGTATTTGTTATTGAAAAACTTGCCATATAGGTTTGCCTTGATGCATAAGCACCTAATCCAAATGGTGTTACATCAGTATCTTGAGTTGATACTATATGTATATCATCTAAAGGAACTCCTATAGAGTCTGCTGCCATTTGTGAGAAAGCTGTGTCTCCACCTTGGCCAATTTCTGTTTCACCAAGTTGAACTTGAACTGATCCATCTTGATTTAGTACCATCCTACATGAAGATGTTTCAACTGATATTGGATAAACTCCTGTATTATACCAGAAGCATCCTAATCCTACTCCTCTTCTTATATTTCCACTTTGGTTTTTATACTCTTCTCTTTTCTTGTCATAGTCTATTGCACGTCTTCCAACTGCAATAGCTTCCCTAAATGAATCATAGTAGTTTTCATTTCTTGAAAATCCATCCTTAAAGCCCTTAGGCATAATATTTTGTATTCTAAGTTCTATTGGATCTAAGCCAAGTTTTAAGGCTACATCATCTAGATGAGATTCAAAAGCAAACATGGTTTGAGGTATACCATAACCTCTCATAGCTCCTGCTGTAGGAAGATTTGTATATACTGTATAGCCATCTGCCTCGATATTATCACATGGATATAGTTGGTGGAAGCAATTTGTCCCTTTTGCTGCTATAGAATGGCCATGGGATGCATACCCACCATTATTTGCATATAATTCTAGCTTTCTAGCTACAAAAGTTCCATCTGATCTAACATAAGATATAATATGGATTTTTTCGGAGTGTCGTGTTCTTGATGATACAAAAGTTTCTTCTCTTGTTGAGTCAAGTTTTACAGGATGCCCACCAACTTGTGTTGTAAGATAAGCTGCTAATGGCTCATATAAAGCATCTTGTTTGTTACCAAACCCACCTCCAATATATGGTTTAACTATTCTTATTTTCCCCCAAGAAATACCTAGAGCTTGTCCGCAAACACGCCTTACTATATGAGGAATTTGAGTTGAAGCTACTACAACAATCTTTCCTTGTTCCTCATAAGCATAAGCTATGTGATTTTCTATGTGAGAGTGTTGGACAATTGGTGTTTCATACCAAGTATCAATCTTTATAAGTCCCTTTTCTTTTATAGCCTCTTCATAATTTCCAAAACGATTTTTTGTATGTCCTATAATATTGTTAGGAGTCTGTTCATGAATTGGTATAGAATTTGAATTCATAGACTCTATAGGGTCAAAAACCGCTTCATATTCTTCATATTCAACTTCAATTAGTTTTAAAGCTTGTAAGGCTTGCACTTCATTTTCAGCTATAACAACTGCTATATCATCTCCATAATATCTTACATGCTCATTTAATAGTCTTCTATCTGCTATATCTTGATGGTTTTCATCTACTGACCAAGGATGACCTGCTGTTGGGAAAGAATGTTTTGGCACATCAAAACATGTGATTATTTTAATTATTCCCTCAAGCTTTTCAGCCTTGCTTGTGTCAATTGAGATAACCTTTCCATGAGCTATAGTCGAATGTAATATTTTTGCTGTATAGGAGCCGTTTCTGATAAAGTCTTCTGTATACTTTGCTCTGCCAGTTACCTTATCATAAGCATCTACTCTATTAACGCTTTTACCTACGTACATTTTAACCTCCTAAATGATTAAAAAGTCTTTTTATGTAATGCAATATTCCTGTATATTGTATATAATATATTACCACAAAACGCCTAACATTTACAAGGCTTTTGTAGTAAAAACGAGTCTTTCTGTTTCTTATTTTTCTATCTCTATTAAGTCTTTTTCAAAGATGGAATCATCTTTTGGTCTATCTTCTTCTTTTTCAGGAATAATTAAATTCATCAAAACAGAAGATATAGTTGCAAGTACTACTGGTGATGAGCCTATTGCTATAGTTAAGGCTTCTGGCATAAAATTAACTCCAGAATTTTGGGCACTTGCTACAACTGATGTAAATCCTACGCCCAAAGCAACAGATACACCAACTATGGATGTATTTCTTCCTGTTAAAGGTTGGCTTGTTATCATTCTTATTCCATTCATAGTAATTGCTGCAAATACAGAAAGAGTAGCTCCTCCCAAAACTGGATATGGAATAGTTGTAAGTATAGATGATAGTTTTGGCACAAGACCTGAAATAAGAATTATAAGAGACGCTATGGTAAATACTTTCTTATTTACTACCTTATTTATTGAAACTATTCCTGCATTTTGTGAAAATGTAGCTGTTGGTAAGCATCCTAAAAATGCACCTATTACATTGGCTACACCATATCCTATAATTCCTCCCCTTAATTCTTTTTGTGTTGGGACCCTATCCATACCACCTACTGTTGTTGAGGTCATATCCCCAATTCCTTCAATTGCTGTAACTATAAAAATTATGCTTATAGAAACTATAGCTGATGGTTCAAAAGAAATACCAAAATGTAGTGGTTCAACTACTGATATCCATCCAGCATCTCTTACTGGGCTAAAGTCTACCATCCCAAAAAACATTGATATAATATAGCCTATAATCATTGCAAAAAGTACATTTGCAAGTTTAAACATTCCCTTGCCAAAATGGGTAAACCCTAATGATAAAATTAAAGTTATCCCTCCTACAAGCCAGTTTTGCCAAGCTCCCCAACCAGCCATATCTACTGATCCTGCTCCTCCCATATAATTCATAGCTACAGGATATAAGGATAGCCCTATTACTAGGACAACTGTTCCTGAAACAAGAGGTGGAAAAAGTGGCAAAATATACTTAAGCCCTAATCCAAATAATATAGAAAATATCCCTCCTATAAGTTGAGCTCCTAAAATAATTGCAACAACTTCCATTGGTCCTCTTGCTCCAAATTGTCCAGCAAGGGCAATCATCGTTGGAACATAGGCAAAGCTTACACCAAAAATCATAGGAAGTCTTGATCCAATAATTTTTATCGGATAAATCATAAGTAGTGATGTGAGAGCTGAACCTATAAGAGCAATTTGTATAAGTATAATTGTATTCTCAGGCGATAATCCTGTAGCTGCTGCAAGCATGATTGGAGGTGTAATACAACCTGCAATCATAGCTACAACGTGTTGAAATGCAAGAGGAAGTGCCTCTTTAAAAGTTACTTTTCCATCAAAATTGAATAATCCCTTAAATTTACTTTTTTCTGTCATTTTATTTCCTTTGTATTTTTATATAAAAAACAATCTTATTTAAAAAATAAAGTTAATACCCTAAGATATTAACTTTATAACTAATTATGCGCTAATCATCCATTGCATTTCTTTCAGCTTCTTCTTCTGCCAATGTTTTTTTAGGTAAAACTATGTTTAAAACAAATACTACAAGAGTAGCTAAAACTACCGGACTTGATGTAAATACCATTTTAAACCATTCAGGAAATTGTGCTAAAGCTTGATCTCCTAATTGAACTATTCCCATACCTAAAGCTATACCAAGTCCAACTATTGTAAGGTTTCTTGAACTCATTTCATCACTCATTATAAGTTTCATGCCACTCATTGTAATTTGAGCAAATACTGTTATTGTAGCTCCACCTATAACCGCTTGAGGAACAGATAGCATAACAGCCCCAAATTTTGGCATAAAGCCTGATACAAGAATTAATGCTGCTGTAATAGCAAATACCTTCCTTGCTACTACCTTTGTTAATGAAACTATACCAACGTTTTGGCTATAAGTTGCTGTAGGGAGTCCACCTATAAATGAGCCTATAACTGATGCAAGACCATTAGCTTTTATTCCACCTTCAAGCTCATCACCTGTTGGAACTCTTCCAAGTCCTCCAGCTGTGGTTGAAGATAAATCACCTACTGCTTGAATTGAGTTTACCACAAACATTACTGACATTGTAATAACAGCATCTACTGGAAATTCTAGTTTAAATGGCATTAACCTAGGTAGGGTAAACCATGCAGCTTGACCTACATTTTGAAAATTAACTATGCCAAAAAATACAGAAGCAATATATCCTACTGCTATACCTATAAGTATTGCTGCAAGCTTTATTAAACCCTTTCCAAACATATTACAAATTAAAGTTACTGCAAGTGTCAAAAAAGCAACTCCCCAATAAACCAAGTCTCCTTGATTAGGATTTCCATTTCCTCCTGCCATATAATTTAGGGCAACCGAGTAAAGGGATAGTCCTATTGTAAGTACTACTGTTCCTGAAACCATTGGTGGAAAGTATTTATAGATTCTTTTAATATTCATACCAACTATAAAGGCAACTACACCACCTACAAGTTGGGCTCCATACACTGCTCCAATTCCATATTTTATTCCAATTGATGTAAGTACAGGTATGTAGGCAAATGATACTCCCATTATTACTGGAAGCTTTGCTCCAACTTTAATTACTGGATATAGTTGTAAAAATGTTGCTATTGCTGCAATAAACATTCCTGCTTGAATTAGATAAACCGCATCAGTTGCACTTATGGCATGAGGCGTATTTGCAAGCTGACCTGTTAAAACAATAGCTGGTAGAGTATTTCCTACTATCATAGCCAAAAGATGTTGAAGTGCTATTGGAAACGCTCTTTTGATGTCTGGGTTTCCATCAATGTCAAAAAGTGACTTTGATACTCCCGCTTTTTCGTTAACGTCTGTCATATTTTTCTCCTTATTTTGTAGTTTTTAGTAACTGATATACTTTTTTTCTAGCTTTTTTATTAGTAAATTTTTATCACTATAAAGTGTTTTTTTCTTATATATGATTTTTCCATTTACAATTGTCTTATTTACTAGAAACTTAAAACCTCCACTTCATATTATATACTTTAATATCCAAATCAGCTCTAAAAAGTTTGATTTTTTTGAAATCAATCATATACAAATGATAATGCTTTCTTATCTTCATTAACAATATATTTTCAATATCATTTCCAACATATATTGATATCTTTAAAAGTCTAGTTCTTGTAAGCACAAGTCTTACAAATTCTTAAATATTTTTTATTAGAAATTAAATATTTTTAACTATTTTGTTAAAAAATAAATTATTTTTGTGTCAATAAGTATAGTATTTAAAGGATACTATTATTTTATTCGTTGAACTTCTTTACCAAAGAAAAACTCGTCAAGAGAATTCTTGTGATTATAGATAGACACATGTTTAGCTTTGCCACCATTGTTTATTACAAATACATGAAATTTTTTTCCTTTATAGCTTGTATAAAAGTGACTTATCAAATTTTCATGGGTGATAATATTTGATTTTACAAAAGGTGTATTTAAGATTATCTTATCTTTTTTAATTAAAAGTTCATAGCGATTGTAATAAAAGGCAACGAGTGTAAATACTACAAAACTTATAATAAAGAAGGCTATCAAAAATAAACCACTTTTCAGATTTGGAAGATATCCAGATTCTATTAAATAGAAAGTAATTAGAGCGTGTATAATACTCCATGCCCACATGAATCTAGCTTCAAATAATCTTGTCAAAGTACCACCAATTTTTCTTTTAGCAAATACCTTGGTCAAAAATAATGATCCAAAAAAAGCACACAGAATGCCAATAACTATACATACTAAAGTTTTCATATACACCTACCAATTATTGATACAATACATAGCCGCTAATCTGTTCTGCCTAACTAACGCTTTAGATAATCGTTCATACTCTTTTAGCAAGCCTTTCTCTGCAGCCATTCCATAAGGATCATCATTCCAAGAACCCATCGCACCAAATACATCAGACTCTGAAGCAGCCAATAAAATATGCATATATTGTCTAGGAAAATCATTTCTATTCAAAGTATTTTTAGCATTGCTGAAAATTTTAGCAAAATTTTCAGCTCCTATGTCTGATGCAAATTTAGATATCTCATCTAATATACTGTCAAATTTGTATATATCAAAAGTAGTGCCATCTTCGTAAATCTTGGGATTATCCATTTTCTCTTCAACATAGCTTATGTCCCATTTTCTTATGTTTTCATCGAAATACCATGTAGGTCTATATTCAATGATTTTGCCATTCAATAAATGCAATATAATTTTGATATCATTCGTATTTGAAAACCCTAGTAAACCTGGATCTTGAACATCTGGATTTATATATACCTTTACATCTTTATAGTTAAATTTTTGAATATGACGCACCCAATCCTTAAAAGACTTAAGCTGCTTAGTTTTTCCAAATATCCACTTTACTTCAAAACTAATACTATTTACATAATATTCTGGTGTATACTCTACCATTTCGTGATATTTCAATATTCTTTTCGTAGCAGCTGTCATCTTCATTATTTGAGATACTTGACCATTCACTTTCTCTCCTTAATATATTCCTCACAATAATATTAAATGTGTCCAAGATTTATATCTAATATTTATTATAAACTTACCTAGCTTAAAAAAAGCTAGATAAGTTTGTTTTTATAATTTAGACCAAATTTTTTCTGCTCTTTGTCTTGAATCAGCATGGATTTTTGCTTGGTCTACTTTTGTTATTATCTTATCTCTCATTACAAATTCACCATTTATAATGGTATCATTTACAAGTCTTCCTGTTAGACCAAATAGGCTATGTCCTCCCCAGTTGTTTTCATTAAGTGGGGTGTATGGATCATATTTAAAGCTTATAAGATCTGCATATGCTCCCTTTTTAATTCTTCCTACTTCGTGATTTAGAAAATGTGAAACTATTTCAGGGTTGTTCTTAAATTGCATATCCAAGGTTTCAGCAAATCCTTTTGTTGGATCTTGAGTATTGTGAGCTTGGATAATATTTGCAACCTTCATTGATTCAAACATATCATTTGTATAAGCATCTGTTCCAAGACCAACTTTTAGTCCTTTTTCTATAAAGCGGTTTACTGGTGGTACTCCAACAGCGTTGTTCATATTGCTTTCTGGATTAAAGATTACTGGAGTATTGTGTTCTTTTAGAATATCCATCTCACGTCCATTTATATGAACACAGTGAATAGCTAAGGTATTTTCTGTAATTATTCCAAAGTCTTCAAGTCTCTCAACTATTCTTTTACCATATTTTCTTTGGCAATCCCATTGGTCTTCTATGCCTTCAGCTATATGAACATGATAGCCGTCATAGACCCCATCCATGGCCTTAACTGCCTTTTCTAAACTTTCATCTGATAGGGTAAATGATGCATGAAGTCCAAAAAGACCCCTTAGCATATCATCATCTTCTTTTTGGCAATGTTTAATCCAATCAATATTTTCTTTTATTTCTTTATCTCTTATCTCTTTTCCATCCCTATCTGATAGCTCATAGCAAAGATTGGTTCTAATACCAACTTCTTTTGCAGCCTCTCCTAGGGTAAAGAGTGAGTTTTCAACAGAATTCGGACCTGAGTGATGATCTATTACTGTTGTTACACCATTCGCTATTGATTCCATATATGTTGTAAGAGCATTGAGCCTTACATCTTCTGTTGTAAGTTGCCTATCAAGAGCCCACCATTGGTTTTCTAATACGTTAAAGAAGTTATCTGTTGGCTTTGAAACTCCCATACCCCTAGCATAAGCAGAATAGATATGTGAGTGAGCACATATCATTCCTGGCATAAGAAGTTTACCTTCAAAGTCTATTACTTCTTCGTCTTCGTATTTATTTACGATATCACTTGAGTTTCCAACATCTTCTATTAGCTTATCTTTTATATAAACAGCTCCATTTTCATAAAATGAATTGTTTTCATCATTTGTTATTATAAGGCAATTTTTAATTATCATAATATCTCCTTATTATGCATTTATCGCTTCAGTTGGCTTTATATAGTAGTTGTAATCTTTTTCTATAGTTCTAACTAGTTTAAGAACTTTTTTTGATAAATCTTTTTCTAGATCTTTACTTTCTATTACTTTTCCATTTTCAAGTCTTACTAGGTAGTCATTTTCTCCTAGCTTTAAGAAACCTGTGTTAGTTGAATCTTCAAAGTCTTCACGAGTCCAAAATACTGTTAGTTTATCCTTATATGGACGACCTGAATGAGGACAATAGAAAGCACAGTTTCCGCATTCATTACACATGCCATCAAGATGGATAATTTGGTTAAGATTATCAAATCCCTCAACATTGATAGCTACATTTGCTCTATTTGGACAAACTTCAGTACATATTTCACAGATTTGATCACATTTTAAACATCTAAGACCTTCACTTTTATCATCTAAGGCTGGTGTAAGTTTTCCTCTCTTAGAAAAGATATTTTCCTTATCTTCTTTTTCTTCATATCTTACAAAGTCATTTGGAAGATTTTCTTTATCTAATATATCAAGGCAAACTGCTTTTGCTTCTCCCATAGCCTTAACTATAGTGCTAGCTCCAGCTCTACAGTCTCCTATAACATAAACATTGTCTATGTTTGTCTCATAAGTATCTGTAGTTTTTACATTACCCCAGTCATCAAGATTTATTTTATTTTCCTTAAAGGCTGTAGTATCTACTCTTGCTCCAGTAGCGCCTATTACTGTATCGAATTCTAGCTCAAGTTTTTCACCTGTTGTGTGTATTGACCTTCTTCCTGAATCATCAAATTCACCTAGTTGCATCTTGTCACACTTTAGAACTTTTCCATCATAAGCATATGGTGCTACAAGTTCATATATCTTATGACCTTCTTCTTTTACGTCATTTACCTCTTCTTGAGTTGCTGGCATATAAGCTTCTGTCCTTCTATAAACTAGAGCTACTTCTTCAACTCCATCAAGTCTTGCTGCAGTTCTTGTACAATCCATTGCAACATCTCCTGCACCAACTACTGCAACCTTTTTACCTACATTTGCACTACCTTTCATTCTTACATCCCATAAGAAGTCTAGAGCATCAAGAATATTCTCACTACCTTCTTTTACTGGAGATCTTCCCTTTTCCCAAGCTCCTGTGGCAGCAATTATATAGTCATAGTCTTTCTTTAGCTCTTCATATGATTCTGTAACTTCCGAATCAAAGATAAAATTTACACCTTGCTTTACTGCTATTTGGTAGTCTTTATCTATATCTTTATCTGAAATTCTAAACTCTGGAATAATATGGCTTACTATACCATAAGCTTTAGAAAGTTTTTCACGTACATCTACCTTGATTCCATTACGTCTTAAATATGATGCCACTGCAATTCCACCAGGACCTGCTCCAATTACCAAAACTTTCTTATCAGATTTTATTTCTGATTTTTCTATTTTTTCAAGATAAGCTTCTTGAGCATTTTCTGCTGCAATAAGTTTCATATTCCTTATTTGAAGGCTCTTTTCATAGTCAACTCTTGTACAGTGTTCTTGACAGTAGTGAGCACAAAGCTTACCAAGAATTGTTGGTGCTGTATTATCATTTGCTATAACTTCTATAGCCTTATCAAAATTTCCTTCTGCAACAAGTTTTAGATATTCTGGTATTTGTTGTTCTATAGGACAACCTCCATCCTTACAAGGTGCCTTGTAGCAGTCAGTAAGAGGAAGAACTGAGTCAGTTTTTCTTGAATGAACTTTTTCCCTATATAATTTGTTATTTTCCCAAGAAGCTATAGTATCATCTCTAAGTTTTACAATTTTTTCTACATCTACATCTCTTAATTCATCTTGTAAAAGATCTTCGGTTTCTTCTGCAAGTTGGTTAAACCTTAAATATCCACCTGGCTTAAGAATTGTTGTAGCAACTGTTATAGGTTGACCTAAAGCTTCGAATATATCTTTTATATTTCTAGCATCAGCTCCACCTGAGTATGACATTGGAAGTTTTCCATCAAACTTTTCTGAAAGCATAGCTGCCATAGAAAGAGTTAATGGTAGGAGAGATCTTCCTGACATATACATCTCTTCTGATGGAAGTTCTCCTCTCTTTGTATCAACTGGGAAGGTATTTGTGAGCTTTACACCAAAGGCTAGGTCTTTTTCTTTTGCAAGTTTCAATAATCTTTCAATCATTACAACTGCATCTTCATATTGAAGGTCATTTTTAAAGTGGTAATCTGTAAAAGATATATAATCAAATCCCATATCGTCCAAGGTTTTTCTAGCATAGTCATAACCTAACATTGTTGGATTACATTTGATAAAGGTTGACATATGCTTTTCTTCTATTAAGTAAGATGCTATTTTTTCAATTTCTTCTGCAGGACAACCATGTAATGTTGATAGGGTAATAGAATCACATACAATAGGATCAATGCTTTCGAGGTCTTTTTCGTTAAACTTTCCAAATTTTGAAATATTATCTAGAAGGTATGACTTACATTCTTTGAATATATCAGTATTTTCTGCATTTTTAAGGCTTTCGATATATGTATCAACTTTCTCAGATTTTATACCTTCTAGATCATAACCTACTGACATATTGTAGGCAAAGTCTTTTTTATCAGAAATATCAAGCTCTTTTGCTATAGCAATAATTGCAAAGTATGCCTTAATATATTCATTAAAAGCTTCTTTTACAGTAAGCTCTGTTGACCATTCACAGTTATAGCACTCATCTTCTGAGTTTATACAAGGTTTTGCTACTGCTTTTTGTATATCTTCTCCATCAAGTTTTTGAACTGTCTTAAGTTCTATAAATCTTGCTCCTGTAAGATAGGAAACTAGGATATTTTGGGCAAGTTGAGACTGTGGACCTGCTGCAGGACCAACAGCTGATGATATCTCATCACCAAAAACCGTCTTAAGTTTTGTACCTTTTTTATTTATATAAAATTTTTCTTTTTTAATTCCAAATATAGAACCCTCATTATTATATTCTTTTAAAGACCACTCAATTAGGTCTTTAAAGGGAATTGGTCTCATAAATTCGCTCATTTTTTACTCCTTTAATTAAATTTATTTTTTGATCAGGTTCGGATACTAATAATGAGTATCGTTTTCATATTATATAATTTTGTTAAACTTTTCGATAAGGGTAGGAGTTCTTCCCTCTCTTTTTCACGTTTTTAAATTATATAATATTTAGTTTTATCTATAGCTAAAAATCTTTCCATCAAAGGTGCGACTTTCCTCCTTATAAAAGTGAAAATAGTCTAAATCTTTATTGACCTATTGATTTTAAGCTATAGAAAAAGTTTAGTTTTTAATTATTATTACTCTATCCAAGTACCAGTCTTACCATTCATTGCATCTAAGGCCTTTTCAAGTGAAGTAATTACTGCCTTTCTACCAGACTTTCCTTTTACAAATTGCATAGCTGCCTCAACCTTTGGTAGCATAGAACCTGGTGCAAATTGTCCTTGTTCAATATATTTATTGCAATCATCAATTGTCATCTTATCTAGCCACTTTTCATCTTCTTTTCCGAAGTTTATAGCTACTTTTTCAACTGCTGTAAGTATTAGCAGGACATCTGCCTCCATTAAATCTGCAAGTAGTGCACATGAAAAATCTTTATCTATAACAGCATCTACTCCCTTATATTTTAGACCATCTTTTATAAGTGGAATACCACCGCCTCCGCAAGCTATTATTACATTTCTTGCATCATAAAGTGATTTTAGGGAATCTTTTTCTACAATATCTTTTGGGAAAGGACTTGCTACAACTCTTCTATATCCTCTTCCAGAATCTTCTTTAAATTGATAGCCTGTTTTTTTAGCTATCTCTTCTGCTTCTTCTTTTGTGTAAAAAGAGCCGATTGGTTTGGTTGGATTTTTGAAAGCTTCATCATTTTCATCAACTATAACTTGAGTTATAACTGTAACTACTGGAACTTCCCTTCCTCTTTCCTTAAATTCATAGTGAATAGCATTTTGTAGATGATAACCAATGTATCCTTGACTCATTGCCCCACATTCTGGAAATGGCATGAGAGGAATCTTATCTGTATTTTTATGTCCTTCTTCCATAGCAAGGTTTATCATTCCAACTTGTGGACCATTACCATGACCTACTATAATTTTATTTCCATTCATAACTAGGTCTACTAAATGTTCAGAAGTCTTTTTTACTGCCTCTTTTTGTTCTTCAACATTTGAACCTAGGGCATTACCTCCTAGGGCAATTACTATTTTATATGACATATTCTTCTCCTTAAAAAAATTATATCAAGGGAAGCTTGTGAAACTATTAGCTTTTAAGTTTGTTAGCTATCCCTTGATACATTAGTTTTTCTTATTTAATATATTCTAATGGAAGTACTGCATATGTTGCGGCACATGTTACTAAATCTTGTTTGAATGTAACTTCGTTTGGTGCATGAGCTTGGTCTTCTGCTCCTGGACCAAATCCAATTGTTGGGATATTGTGTCTACCCATTATAGCAACACCATTTGTTGAGAAAGTCCATTTATCTGTTAATGGAAGGTCTGCTCTCTTGGCTTGTTCTTTTTCTACATTTGGAGCAATTCTCTTATCTCCATAAAGTCCCTTGTAAGCTCTTTCTAAGGCTTGTGTTACTTCATGATCTTCTGGAATTACCCATGTTGGGAAATAACATTCTTGTTTTTTGCTTACTCCTGTCCATGATTCTCTTTCATAATCATACATAGTAACTTTTGCACCAAATTTTTTAGCTGATGGTAGATCTTCTATTTCTTTTATACAAGATTGCCATGTTTCTCCAGCTGTCATTCTTCTATCAAGTGAAATTGCACATGAGTCTGCAACTGCACATCTTGATGGTGATGTAAAGAAGATTTGGCTTGTTGTAACTGTTCCACGTCCTAAGAAGTTTGCTTCTTTATATTCAGGATTGTATTTTTCATCAAGCATCTTTACAAGACCTTTTATTTCTACTGAATCATCTGCTGGGTTTTCGTTAAGTTGCTCTATTTCATTAAGGATTTTTGCCATCTTATAGATTGCGTTATCTCCTCTTTCTGGAGCTGAACCGTGGCATGATACTCCTTCAACTTCTACACGAATTTCCATTCTTCCTCTTTGTCCTCTGTAGATTCCACCATCTGTTGGTTCAGTTGATACTACAAAGTCAGGTTTTATTCCTTCTTCTTCTATCATATATAACCAGCAGTTACCATCACAGTCTTCTTCTTGAACTGTTCCTGTAACCAATACTCTAAATTCATCATTTAAAAATCCTAGGTCTTTCATGATTTTTGCACCATATACAGCAGATACTATTCCACCTAATTGGTCAGAACCACCACGTCCTCCTATAAGATTTTCATCTTCGAATCCTTCATATGGGTCAAAGTCCCAGTTATCTCTATTTCCTATACCAACTGTGTCAATATGTCCATCAAAGGCAATTTGTTTTTTACCTGTACCCATTTCACCAAGTACATTCCCTTGTCCATCAATCCAAGCCTTATCAAATCCAAGTTTTTCCATCTCTTCTTTGATTCTTTTAGCTTTTGGACCTTCTTCACATGATTCACCATGTTTTAAGATTAAATCTCTTAAAAAGGCATTCATATCTTCTGAATATTTTTGAGCTGTTTCTTTAACTAAATCATAATTTATATTTGTCATTTATTCTATAATCTCCTTCTATTATCCTAGCTTATTTATTTTCTTCTTTATCTAATAATCTTTCCTTATTAGCTTCTAATAGTTTTTTGATTGTGGCTTGTGGATCTTTTACTTTTTGTAAGAAAATCATAGCTGCAATTATATATGGTTTGTAGCTTGCTTCTTTGTAAAGTGGATCTCTATATCTATCAAATACAGATTCATCAACTTCTCCATCTTCACAAGAAAGTCCTGTTATATCTGCTGGTAGACAATGCATATATAAAGCTTTTCCATCTTTTGTAAGCTTCATCATCTCTTCTGTAGCAGCCCAATCCATGTGTTCTTTGTTTTGTTCTAGAAGTCTTTTTTCAAGTTCATCTATTCCTTTTTGATCACCCTTACCATAAAGTTCTGTTCTTTCTTCCATAGCAGCAAATGGAGCCCAAGATTTAGGATAAACTATATCAGCATCCTTAAATGCTTCCTCCATTGAGTTTGTTTTTGTGAAAGAACCACCATATTTCTTAGCATTTTCTTTTGCTATTTCCTCAACTTCTGGCATTATTTCATATCCTTCTGGGTGAGCTAGTACAACATCCATTCCAAATCTTGTAAATAGTCCTGAGATTCCTTGAGGAACTGAAAGTGGTTTACCATATGATGGTGAATAAGCCCATGTCATAGCTACTTTTTTACCTTTAAGGTTTTCTACTCCACCAAATTCGTGGATTACATGTAAAAGGTCAGCCATTGATTGAGTTGGATGGTCAATATCACATTGAAGATTAACAAGGTGTGGTCTTTGTTCAAGTATACCGTGATCATATCCTTCTTGTACATATTCAGCAAAGTCTTTCATGTATTTGTAGCCTTTTCCGATATACATATCATCTCTTATACCAACAACATCAGCCATAAATGAAATCATGTTTGCTGTTTCTTTTACTGTTTCGCCGTGAGCTTGTTGTGATTTTCCTTCATCTAAATCTTGAACTTCAAGTCCTAGAAGGTTTGCTGCTGATGAGAAAGAGAATCTTGTTCTAGTTGAGTTATCTCTGAAAAGTGAGATTGCAAGACCAGAATCAAAAATCTTAGGAGAGATATTTTTTTCTCTCATTGCTCTTAAAGTATCTGCTACTGTAAAGATTGCTTCAAGCTCATCTTGTGACTTATCCCATGTATGGAAAAAATCATCTTGATAAAGGTTTTTAAAGTCTAAATTGTCTAATTTTTCTAATAGTTTGTTTATATCTTGTGTCATTTTTTATCTCCTATCTTATTATTTTTTTATATTCATATTCTTCATCGTTAGTATAGTATCCATCCCAACAAACTTGTCTATAATGCTTAAAGTCTGTATCACCTTCTGTTGATATAAAAAGTATTACGGAATTTTCGTCTAGTTTCAAATCTTTTTTCATATCTTTTAAGTCTTCTCTTTGAAGAATTTCACTTACAGCTCCGAGTGTTGCCGCTCCTGACTCTCCAGATATTACTCTTTCGTCATTTCCAAGTGGGTTTCCTAATATTCTCATACCCCTTGCCGCAGATGAATCTGGAACTGAAAGGAAAGCATCTACGTATGATTTTAAGATAGGATAACCAACTGTTACAGGTTCACCACAAGCAAGTCCTGCCATAATGGTGTCCATCTCACCTTCAACATTATGAATTTTTCCATCATTAATCTTTGCTGTTAAATAATTGCAGTTAGCTTTTTCTGGTTCTATAAGTCCTATAAAAGGCTTCTCATCTGCCTTATATTCATCTGAGAAAAATCCAGTAACTCCTGTAGCAAAAGAACCTACTCCTGCTTGAAGAAATATATGGGTTGGCTTACTATTTACTTCTTGTAGTTGGTCATAAGCTTCTTTTGCAAGAGTTGAATAACCTTGAATAATCCAAGTTGGTATTTCTTCATATCCTTCCCATGCTGTGTCTTGGACCATAATATATCCCTTTTCATCAGCATATTTACTTGCAAGCCTTACACAAGCGTCATAGTTAAGTCCATCCATTATGTCACATTTTGCGCCAGTCTTCCTTATATTGTCACGTCTTTCAAGTGCTGAACCATCAGGCATTAATACTACACAATTTTGTTCAAGTTGTTGACAAGTCCAAGCTACACCCCTACCATGATTGCCGTCTGTAGCTGTTATAAAGGTGAGCTTACCTAATTTCTTTTTAATATCATCTGATACCAATTTCTCATAAGGCAAGTCATCTATATCCATATCTAATTTTTGAGCTATGTATTTGGCCATTGCATAAGATCCTCCCAATACTTTGAAGGCATTTAAGCCAAATCTAAATGACTCATCTTTCACAAAAATATCCTTAACACCAAAAAGATCAGCTAAATTGCTAAGCCTTCTAAGAGGTGTTACTGAATATTGAGGAAAGCTAGCATGAAATTTTTGAGCCTTTGAAGATTCTTCTTCATTAATGAAACTTAAATCAGCTAATTCGTTTTTGTTTGGCTGATTTAAAACAATGTTAAAACTTTCTTTCAACTTTTTCTCCTTTCTAGAACTTATTCTAGTATTATAGTAACATATCACATATCGAAAAGCAAGGCTTAAAAAAATGTTTTCTAAAAAAAATTTTATTTTCTTCTGTTTGTTTTTTCGTTGAATTTGACAGTATTTTAAGTATAATTAAAATAATTGTTAATTTTGCAACATTTAGAAAGGATAATTATGACAAATATTAAACTAGAAGTTTGTGGAGGGTGTAACGCCAAAATTCCCCAAGAAAGTCTTGAAACCACCCTTTCTTCAATTAATAATTATAAAAGAGATGATATCCTAGTAGGTTTTGATACCATGGATGATGCTGCAGTTATAAAAATAGACGAGGAAAATGGAGTGGTTTCTACTATGGATTTTTTCCCACCTATGGTAGAAGATGCTTTTAGCTTTGGTCAGATAGCTTGTGCAAACGCTTTAAGTGATATATATGCTATGGGAGCCGAGCCAATTGCAGGCTTAAATATTGTACTTTTTCCAGAAGATTATAATCTTGAAATCCTAAGAGAGATTTTAAGAGGAGGTGCAGATAAGATGATTGAGGCTAAAGCAAGCCTTGTCGGAGGGCACTCAATCCATGATCCCAAAATCAAGTATGGACTATCTATTACAGGAAGAGTAGATATTAAAAAACTTTGGAGAAATAATACCGTTAAAAAGAATGATGTTTTAATTCTTACCAAGCCTTTAGGGGTTACCCTTGTTACCAATGCCTATTCTGTGGGTATATTAGGAAAGGAGGAACTTAATAAGGCTATAGCTTCAATGACTTATTTAAATAAGTATGCTAAGGAAATTTTTGAAAAATATAGGATATCTGCTGCAACTGATGTTACAGGGTTTGGATTTTTGGGTCACTTAGGAGAGATACTTTCTGATAAGTTTACCGCCATAATAGATTCATCAAAAATTCCAATACTTGATGGAGCCTATAAGGCAGCTAGTGAATTTATATTTACAAAGGGTGGACAAAGAAATAGGATGTATTTTGAGGATAGAGTTGAGTTTTTAAAAGATGATTTTGCTCTTGAAGAAATTCTCTTTGATCCTCAAACTTCAGGTGGACTTTTGGTAAGTATCAATGAAGATGATGCCAAGTATGCCATAAAAGAGCTTAGAGATTTTGGTATTGATGCAAATATTATTGGAAAAATTTATAATAAATATGATAAGAGCGTGTTTATAGAATAAAGGAGAAAGAAATGAAAGAAATAGATGCAAGAGGAATAGAATGTCCAATGCCAGTAATAATGGCAAAAAGAGTTATAAAAAGTGGTGAAGAAAGCTTTAAAGTTTTAGTTAATGAAGATATAGCTGTAGAAAATCTTAAGAAACTTGCCAGACAAACTGGTTTTGAAGCAGAACTAAAAGAACTTGAAAATGAAGATGTCGAGCTTACTTTCAATAAGTTAGATGAATTCAAAGATGAAAAACTAAGTAAAGATAGTCTATCTTCTTCCTATGTTGTAGTTTTTGATTCTGATAGGATAGGTGATGGAGATGAAGAATTTTCTAAGTCACTTCTTGAAAGTTTTTTAGTATCTCTTACTGAAGAAGATGTTCTTCCAGACTATGTAATCTGCTATAATAAAGGAGTTTTCCTATCTACTCAAAGAGAAAATACAATTGAAGATTTCAAAAAACTCGAAGAAAACGGAGTTGAGATTATCTCATGCGGCCTATGTCTTGACCACTACGGACTTAAGGAAGACTTAAAAGTTGGCAGGATTTCAAATATGTATGAAATCTGCTCCTTAATGAGAACCCACCACACTGTCAGACCATAATGGATTATATAATTTATACATTTGATTCTTCCAATATAGCCTACCTTGCCCTTGACTTAATAGAGAAAAATTCTGTAAGGGCAAGACTTGTCCCACTCTTAGCTGAAATTGATGCAGGATGTGGTCTTTGCCTTAGGTTTGAAGAAAAAGATAGAGAAAAAGTAGAAAATATAATTGAAAAGTCTAGTCTTTTATATAAGGAAAGATATAGACTTATTTATAAAGATAGAAAGCCTGAGGTTTTAAACTATGATTTATCTTGATAATGCTGCAACAACTATAGATAAGGACGAGTCTGTTGCAAAAGCAGTCTATAATGCAATTTATTCGAGAAATTTTGCAAATCCTTCAAGGGGTGCCTACATTCAAAGCTTAAATTCTTTGAAGCTTTTAATGGAAACAAGAAAGAATGTAGGAAGGCTTTTTGGTATGGATAATCCACTAAATGTAGTTTTAACTAGTAATGTAACTTTTGGTCTTAACTTTGTTATAAAGTCACTTTTTTCAAAATATGACCATATTATAACAAGCATTTCAGAACATAACTCTGTCCTAAGACCCCTATATGACCTAGAAGAAGATGGACTTTCCATATCCTATATAGGGCTTGACAATTTTAGCCTGAGACTTTCTGAAATAGAAAATAATATAAGAGATAATAGCAAAGCACTTATATTAACTGGAGCATCAAATATATCTGGTATGGTCACAGATATAGACAAAGCTTATGATATTTGTAAGAAAAATAATTTGATTTTAATCATAGATGGAGCTCAGCTTGCTGGATATGTTGACTTTGACATAAGTAAATATGATAATACTATATTTTTATTTACAGGCCATAAGGGACTTCACGCTCCCCAAGGAACTGGGGGTTTTGTTGTAAATGGGGATTTTGACTTTAAACAAGTCTTTTCAGGCGGGTCTGGTTTTAATTCTTTTTCAAAAAAACAACCCCAATCCCTTCCAGACCTTTTTGAGCCTGGTACAGAAAATGTTCATTCTTTTGCAGGATTAAACCAAGCTGTTAAGCTCTCCCTTAAAAATCCCCACTATAGAGAGCTTGATGAGCTTACAAGATATCTTTCTGATGGACTAAGAAATATAGATAATCTTATCTTTTACAAGGACTTTAGCAAAAAATCTGTTCCTATTGTATCCTTTAATATAAAAAATTTGTCTGCAAATTATGTAGCTATGAAGCTATGGGATGACTACTCTATATGTACAAGGGCAGGAAGTCACTGTGCCCCACTTTTTCATAAAAATTATAAAACTGAAAAACAAGGCATAGTAAGGTTGAGTCTTTCATATTACAATACAAAAGACGAAATAAAAAAAGCCTTAAGCGCAATTGAAAAAATCAAAAAAAATAGCTAGAAAACAAACTTACTCCACTATTGTTTTAAAAGCAATTTGTAGGATAGTTTATCTATTCTAGCTATTTTTTTCTTTAAGAAACATTATGTCTTCTTTTCTTATAGAAAAATATAAGTTTTTTTCATTTTTTAATTTTTTCCAATCTTCTTTTTCTAAAAAAGCCGATAATATTCCCTTTCCAGATTTCTTCCTAAGAATAAGACAAATATTAAAAGTCTGTTCAATTTCCTTTAAAAGCTCTAATTCGAAAGAATTTTCTCCTAATTTCTCGCTTGAAACTTTTATATTATGAGCTCTTATACCGATAAAGTCACGATTTTTGACATCTTCAATAGACAAGTCCAAGTCCCAATCTATAGCATAAATACCTTTTTCTGATTTTTTAATCTTTGAAAAATTTTTACAACCTGAAAGCTCTGCTGCAGCCATAGTTTTTGGATTGTGGAAAAGTTCTTTAGTTTCTTTCTTATCTTCACTTTTTCCCTTATCCATTATGACTATTTCATCACACATCCTATATATCTCATCCCTATCATGAGATACAAATAGGGTTGGTATCTTATACTCTTCTATTATATTTTTTATATCAAGTTCTATTGACCACTTCAAATAACCGTCTATGGCAGAATAAGGCTCATCCAATAGAAGAATTTCAGGCTCATTTACAAGAATTCTTGCAAGTGCTGCCCTTTGCTTTTCCCCTCCTGAAATCTCATCAGGAATCTTATCTTTGATATGGTATATGTGAAGTTCATCAAGCTTTTTATATATTATTTCTTGATAATTTTCCTTTTTTTCCCTAAAACCACATTTTATATTTTCATAGACTGTCATATTAGGAAATAGAGCATAATCTTGAAATAAATAGGCAACCTTCCTATCTTTAGTGGGAATATTTATCTTTTTATCAGAGTCAAATAAAACCCTATTATTTAAGATAATCTTTCCCTTATCAGGTTTTACAATCCCTGCTATAGCTTTTAGGCTAAGACTTTTTCCAGATCCAGATGCTCCTAGGATTCCCAAAACTCCTTTTTCACTTTCAAAGCTTATATCTAGTTTAAAATTTCCAAAATCTTTTCTAATATCTAATTTAAGCATGGGACATTTCCTTTTTTTCAGGTGTCTTATCTTCTAAGAAATTTATGGCAACTAATACTACAAATGATATCAATACATTTATTAAAACCCACTTATAGGCTAGTTCATCTTGTCCTATTCTCCAATATTGGTAAACCGAGGTTGAAATTGTAGCCGTCTTTCCTGGAGTATAACCTGAAACCATCGAAGTTGCACCATATTCTCCCAAAGCTCTAGCAAAGGATAAGACAAGTCCTGCCATAACTCCCTTCTTACAATTTGGAAGAATAACTTTCCAAAATATCCAAGTATTAGACTTTCCCAAGGTTTGAGCAGCAAAGGATAAGTTTTCATTGTAGGCTTCAAAAGCTCCTCTTGTTGTTCTATACATAAGGGGAAATGTTACTATAACTGTTGCAAAAATTGCTGAATACCAATTCATGATAAGAGGTAGGTTAAAATAATCTACAGCAATAGAGCCTAAGCTTGAATTAGGTCCTAAAATTTTAATTAGAAAAAAACCTACAACAGTAGGAGGCAAGACCAGGGGGAGGGTTAGTATTACATCAATCGCCCCCTTTACTTTTGCAGGTAATTTCCTTATATAGTAAGCTGCAAAAATACCTAGAAAGAATATAATTACCGAAGATATTAAGGCTATTCTAACAGAGTTATATAAAGGAAATAAATCCATTTTATTTTCCTAATGGTTTAAAACCGTATTTCTTGAAGATTTCAGAAGCTTTTTCTGATTGTAAGAATTCAATATATTTCTTAGCCAATTCTTTATTTTGAGAATCTTTAAGAACTGCTGCAGGATATATTACCTTATTTTCAAGCATTGAATCATCTGCTACTGCTACTACATCAAGGTCGGCTATAATCGCATCTGTTTTATAAACTATTCCACAATCTACAGTTTTTTCACTTACCCATGTTGTAACTTCTCTTACATTTGAACCGAAAGTAATTTTGTCTTGAATTTGATCCCAGATTCCTAATTTCTTTAGGATTTCTTCAGAATATTGTCCAACTGGTACATCAGAATTGCCTAGGGCAATTTTCTCTACCTTATCTGATGAAAGGTCTTTAAAATCTGTGATTTTTTTATCATTTCCCTTAGCTGCTGCTAAAGTTACCTCATTTTCTAATAAATCTATTCTTGTATCATTTTCAAGTTTATTTTCTTCTTCAAGCCCATTCATTTGTTTTTGAGCTGCCGATATGAATACATCTGCCTTAGCCCCAGAGTCAATTTGGGTTTTAAGTGTTCCTGAAGAATCGAAGTTAAATGTTAATTCACTACCAGGGTTTTCTTTTTGAAATTCTGACTTTAATTCATCTAGCACATCAGTCATTGATGTAGCTGCAAATATTGTCAAATTGCCAGCTTTTTTAGCTTCATTACTGCTTTTATTTGATTCTACCTTAGAAGCAGAATCTTTGTTTGATTCTTTATTATTACTTTCGTTGTTTTGACAGCCTACTGCTGTAAGGCATAAAGCTAATCCTAGTATTAACTTTCCTATATTTCTTAATTTCATAATTTTCTCCTTTTTTATTGACTTAGACTAGCACTTTAATGAAATCGTCACTTTTTATTAACCCTCCCCTCAAAACCTTGGCAAATATCCCCTCTTTTGGCATTATACAGTGTCCTGTCATCTTCTTAATTTCACAGCCATCATGGCACTTTTTACCTATTTGGGTAATCTCAAGTAGACACTCTCCGATTTCAAATTTTGTCCCTAATGGAAAATCATAAAGTTTAATTCCCTCTGTAGTTAAATTTTCTGCAAAATCTCCAGGATTAAACTTAACATTTTCATTTTCCATCTTATTTATTGACTCTATAGCTAAAAGAGATACTTGCCTGTGCCAATTTCCAGCATGAGCATCATCTTTAAGTCCAAAATTTTCTATAAAAACACCTTTATCTTGTGGGATTTTTTTAACTCCCTTAGTCTTTGATATATTTATCGATATAATCTTTCCATCAGTCATGATCTGTAAAATCTCCTTTCAAAATATCAAGTCCGTGACCTAAAAATGGTCTTATGGCATTAATGGCTTCACTCACAGCCTTCGGAGAGCCAGGAAGATTAATAATTAAAGAATTCTTAGCTATTCCAGAAACCGCCCTTGAAAGAGCCCACATTGGTGTGATTTCCTTAGAATAAAACCTTATAGCTTCAGAAATTCCCGGAGCATTTTTCTCTATCAACTCTCTTGTGGCCTCTGGTGTATTATCTCTTTTTGAAAAACCAGTTCCTCCTGATGTAAGAATTAGGGGAATATTTTTGTCTACTAATTTTTTTAATTCATCTACTATTTTTTCTTTATCATCAGGAATAATATTAAAGTACTCCATTTTATAATCCTTATCCATTGAATCAAGAAGAGCATCTTTGCACTTATCCTTTTTTTCTCCACCACTTCTTGAGTCGGATAGAACAATAAAAGCATACTTATAAACCTTCTCTTTTGTAGTCACCAGACTTTCCTCCCTTTTTTGAAACTAAATATATATCCTCAATAACCATTGACTTATCAAGTGCTTTACACATATCATATACTGTCAAAAGTCCAGCAGAAACCCCTGTTAAAGCTTCCATCTCAACACCAGTTTTACCCTGACATTTAACTAAAACTTCACAGAATAAATTCTCACCTTCAAAGTAAAAGTCTACATTTATCCCATTTAATAACAGTGGATGAGCCATAGGTATTATTGAAGAAGTGTTTTTTACAGCTTGTATTGCTGCTACTTGGGCAATAGCAAGAACATCTCCCTTTTTTATCTTTTCATCCTTTATAGCATTTATGGTCTCATATTTTAATTTTATTGAACCTTTGGCAAGAGCTTCCCTTTGGCTGATTTGTTTTTGTGAAATATCAACCATTTGACCTCTTCCAGACTTATCTAGGTGTGTAAACATCTATCCTCCTATCCTATTCATTGATTCACTTATACTTCCTTCTTCCAAGTGATGTCTTAAAGGCTTTTTGTATAGGCTTATATCAATAAGCTCACTCAATTTCTCCCTATCATCTAGACCTTCTTTTAAATCTATTTTCACATCTGAATGAAGACATGGTCTTATAAATCCATCTGACGTTATTCTTAACCTGTTACATGTTGAACAGAACCTATGAGAAAGCGGATCTATAAAGCCTATCTTAAAGTCAGAGTCCTTCATTTTATACAAGCTCGTTGGAGAGTTTTTATCAGGATTTTCAATCCTTTTTAGTCCATATTTTTTTACTATATCATCACTTGATAGAAAATTATCCCTAGCAAAATCTTGGGTTTTGCCTATAGGCATAAGTTCTATAAACCTTAATCCTAGGTCATTTTTTTTAGAAAACTCTATAAAATCTAAAACTTCATCCTCATTTATTCCCTTTATAAGAACGCAATTTATCTTAACTCCCATACCAAGTGACTTAGCTTTATATATTCCTCTGAGAACTTTTTTTAAGTCTCCATTTTTGCTAATCTTTTTATACTTTTCAAAGTCAAGACTATCAAGAGATATATTAAACCTATCTAATCCATTATCCTTTAAAACTTGTACCTTTTCTTCTAAAAAAAAGCCATTACTGGTCATTGATAAGTCTTTAATTTCTTCAAATGAAGAAAGGTACTTTACCAAAGTTTCTATATTTTTACGAACTAGTGGTTCTCCACCTGTAAGCCTTACCTTTCTTATCCCCTTCTCTACGAACACTTCCACTATATTTCTTATATCCTCAAAAGATAAAATATCGCTGTGGTCTTTTTTATTTATTCCATCAGGCATACAATAAGCACACCTTAGGTTACATCTATCAGTAACAGATATCCTAAGATAATCTATTCTCCTATTAAATTTATCTAACAATTAATCACTACTTTCTTTTGTATATAATATATTACTATACCAAGTATAACATTTTTTTAAAAATTAAAAAAACATTTTCACAAAATAAAAATAGACATTATAAACCAATCCTTCTAAAGTAGATAAATAATTAAATTAAAGTTTTTCCACCAAGATGCATTAATCTAAATTAGATTAAAATAATACCTTGACCTTCAATCTTTTATCTTAATATTACTTATATATTGAAAACATCTACTGCTATAAAAGATTATTTTAGCTTTTTAGATTCATACTATACACTAAATTCTGTTACATTTTAGTTAATCTTATTTTCTTCCTAGTTTTATAACTTTCTACTTCTCTTAGTTTTTGTATTTATTTTTAAACTTTTCTTTTTTTAAATTTTTGTACTTATATGCTTTATATATATTTAATTATATCAATATTTTCTTTATCTTATGTTTTATATTATATTATATATTTATATTATATCACATATTAGCATATATCTTATGGCTTACTTGCTCATGTTCATTTGGAAGATGGTCTTATCTTATGCTTTAAGATAAAAATAATCATCCCAATTTTAAGTAGTTACTACAAATTATTTTGGAATATAATCCTAATTTTTGCAATATTTTCAAATAATTTAACGTCCTTATCCTAAACAAAGTATTTACATTTTTTATATAGTTAGGCTCTTTTTTTCAAAAAAACACCTCCACTTAGTTAGCTAATTTTAGACTATCTACTTTGGAGGTATAATACTTCATTCCCATATTAAATTTTATCTATAAGCTTCATACCAAAATTCAGCAAGTCCGCGTCTTACAACATATCCTTCTCTTATCTCTTGAGATTCATATTGACCTTTTATTTTACCTGAAAGTAAGTCTTTACATAAGGATAAATAATCTTTAATTATAGATTTATCTTTAAATGGGCCATCATGTCCCATACAGATTTTATCAATATCCTCATAGTAATTCATAAGATTTTCTAATGAGCTTCTCATAGTTTCAATTTCTTTTTTAGTTGTTCCTTTCTCTTTTGATTTACAAGGTATTATTATCCCTTGATTAAGGGCATCTCCTGCATAAAGGTACTTTGTAGAGCTACTTAAATATCCAACAGAGCCTTTAGTATGACCTGGTATTTCAATTGTAGTTAGTACTGTTGTCCCTAATTCAAACTTATCACCCTCACTCACATTTTTATATTTAAATTTATCAGGCATATTCTCATTAACATAAGATTTTAATTCTTCGATATCTCCTTTAGGAAATCTTACAGGTCCTCTTGTTTCAATAAACCATTTGATCATATCTGGATTACCAAAATGTTCATCTAAGAGTTCATCATCCCTTTCATTCATGTATATATCATCAAAGTAATAGGCATTTCCTGCATGATCTAGATGACCATGGGTTAATAGTACTAATATGTCTTTGTCAGTTATCTCTCTAATCTCTAATCTAGGATCACCAATACCTGAGCCTGTATCAATTAAAGCTGATTTTTTATCTCCAACAATCAAATAATAATTGTCTAAGTTATAATCCCTGATACAGTATTCATTGTCTGCTAACTTAATTATCTCTTTTTTTAATTGAGTCATTTTATTTATCTTCTAACTCCTCTTCAAGTTCTTCTTCTCTAATTTTTGCCTTGTGTCCAACTTCTATACTTATTTTTTCCATATCTTTATCACTTAAATTATAAATTAGTGTAAATATTAAAAATATAAGTACACATCCAATTGCTGGTAAAATAGCTGAAAGATGTCTAATATTTTCTGCAACACCTGGTGCTTGCATAGCTTGTAAAAGCGGCTGAAATCCTACTGATGATAAAAGCAGTGTAATAAATGTAGTAGATAAACTAGCCACTAAAAATACTACAAATGTTACAATAGAATAAACCATTCCATCATTTCTTTCACCTGTTAGCCATACATGATAGTCTACACCATCTGCTATAAGTGACCAGATTAGCAATGAATAAAATCCAGTAAAAAATGAAGCTATTCCTTGTATAATAACCCAAGCCATAGGACTTACTTTCACAAATGCGAGAAGACCATATAAGACAGCCGCAATTATCATCGGCCATGTTATTAAATTCTTTTTACCAAATTTTTTAAGTAAAGGTTTTAGTAAGGGCATACACATTATCATAGGAATCATTTGAGCAATTCCTGCATAAGCTAAGGTTTTAGTTTCACCAAAATAAACTTGAAACACATATTGATTTGTAATTCCTGTAGTTTGTATAAAAAATTTTACTATAATATAAGCTAAAATTATTGATATCATTGGTCTATTTTTTAAAAATGACAAGAATAATTTTTTATAATTAACAGCTTGCTTTTTCTCACTAGATGTTGTTATAACAATTCTTTCTCTCGCCCATCTTGTTGTGAAAAATAAGCATATTATAGAAAAAACACCACCTATTATTGATAATATTAAGAATCCTTGTGCAGTAGCTTCATTCAAGTTGTTAAAAATTAATAAAGGGGCTGCTGTTTGAACAATAACATTTGCACCAAGCGACCCTATAGATCTAAAGTTAGATAATTCTGCTCTTTGCTCTTGATTTTGAGATATAGAATTTAGCATAGTTCCATAAGGAATATTCCAAAACGAGGATATAACTCCCCACAAAAAATAAATTATCAAGCACCAAGCCACTTTTAGTCCATAAGGAAATCCTGAAACGTCTATAAATAACATTACTGTCATTATTGCCATTGGCACAGATACTTTTCTTATTATATTATTATATTTCCCATATTTTGTTCCAGCAGCTTTATCTGTAAACCTACCTATAAAAGGATCATTAAGTGAATCTAATGCTTTACAGACTGCTACTATTATTGCAAAGTGGCCTGCTCTTATACCTACAATCGATGTCATAAATAATAACAAATATGTATTAACTATTACTTGTAAAGTATTTCCACCTAAATCACCAAACATATATCCTAGTTTATCTTTTATAGAAAAACTTGAAGCACTCTCGACATAAACAATATATTCTTTGTCTCTACTAATATTTTTATCTTGCATACGTTCTCCTTAAAATTATTACGTAAACGATTACGTTAATTAATTTATACTATATATAAAAAATAAGTCAAATATTTATCACATATTTGACTTAAAAATTATTCGACATTCTATTTCTTTTTTAACCATTTGAGATTTTTCTTCATTTTTTTGATAAATGCTATTATTAATCAATGAATTTATTGCTACTCTCACAGCTTCTTTTCCTTCTAATATTGGGTTATTATCAATAATACATTTACAAACCCCATCTTTAAGAAAATTTTCAGAAGCTTGATTTCTTCCAGCACAGATGAAAAATACCTTATCTTGATAATTTAGAAACTTGATAATATTTGCTAAGTAAATACTCGATCTAGCAGTGGTTGCAAAACAAGCATCTATGTTCACCGTTTTAAATATATCTCTTATTTTCTTTCCTAGTTTTTTCTCGAACTGGTCAAATCTATATAAATTGATGTTTTTCTTATATGAACTTATATAATCAACAAATCCCTTACTTGTTTTATCTTCTCCAAAAAAAGTTCCATTCTCATTTTCAATCAGCAATATATTACTTATATTTTTATTGAAATAAGTCATCATTTCAGCTGCAAGTCTTCCAATTTTTTCTGCCTGATCTGTAACAATTATATTTGCTTTAATATCATACTTTAATTTATGTAAGGCAATAATAGGGATATTCAAATCAAATAGATTATTAATATATGAAGATATTTTTTTATTCGAACCTACAACATAGATTATAGCAGCATCTATTTTTACATCTTTTAGCTTTAACTCATTTAGTTTTTTGAGACATTTTCTATCAACTTCCTCAAATGAAGATCCACTATAGTATAGCTCATGAAAATTTATTTTAGCATCGTCAAATTCACTCCTGCCCTGTTGATATCCTTCCCACAATAAATCTGTATAATATTTTGAGTTTTTATCTTTAATTGGAAAAATAACTAATACATTAAATTCTTTTCTAATGGCTTTAGCATTAAAATTTACTTTATAATCAAGTTCATTTACTAAAGCAATTACCCTTCTTCTTGTTTTTTCTCCTACACCTTCTTTATTATTTAAAGCTCTGGATACTGTTGCTGTACTGACATTTAATTTTTTTGCTATATCTGATATTCTTATATTTTTCATTTATAACCCCTACCCATCACATAACAATACCCAAAACCAAATAAATAATTTCACATATAATTACATCTTTGATAGGGTATTTTTTAGCATTACTAGCAAAATCAATTGAAATTCTAATATTTATACTCCTATCCAAACTATACTTGATATTAGAATTATTGCTTCTATCTTAATTATTAGACACTTTAGCAAATTATTATTACAACTAGATTTTTGTATATATTTTATAATTAATATAGAAATCCTAAAAACATCTTCTCTTTGTGCTGAATTTATTGAAAAGAGATTATATCTTAGTTAATATTTTTTAGTTTTTACTTTATACTTCTTTTAGTTTATATATTATTATTTATAAACTTTGATTTTTTTAAGCCTTTTGTACTTATATGATTTTTATATATCCTATGGTATCAATATTTCCTTTAGCTTGTATTTCTATATACATTATACCATCTATTAACATATCTCTTATGACTTAATTAGCTTATCCTAAACAAAGATTTGCACCTTTCACATGCCTAGGCTCTTTTTCTAAAAAATCACCTCCAAGTATTTAGCTAATTTTAATTTGTTAGACTATCTACTTTGGAGGTATTGTTAAATTATTATTGCTTAGTTTTAAAGCATTTCTAAAAATGCTTGGACTCTTGTATTTATTTGACCTATATCAGCTTGTGAAAAGTCTGTTTCTAAGGATATATATGGGATATTTTTTTCTTCTGTAATATATTTTCTAATGCTTGTTGTTTCTATTGCATAGGTATGGCATGATTGAAGTTCCATATCAAGAACTCCGTCAACCTTATACTTATCTATTAGTTCACCCAAAAGCTTGTATCTATTTTCATTAGGACTCATTACAGAACATCCTATATTAATATATCTTTTGGCAATTGCCTTTAATGGATTTCCTGTATTTTCTTCCACAAACCTGTCATAATTTTTCTCACCAGAACAATTTTCATAGCTTACAACAACTCCACCATTGTCTTCAACTGCTTTTATAACTTTTTCAGTTGCTCCACCTATTGGACAACCTGTAATAAGAATTCTTGGCTTTTTCTCACGAGTTTCATCATATTCTTCCATAACTTTATCAGCCAAACTCTCTAGCTCTTCTGGTAGGTTTTCCCTATCAAATCTAAATGTTGAGCCAAATAAAACCTTAAAATAATCATAGCCTGACATAGGTGTTGGGTCATATGCCATTGTAGATGCAAGCTTTTTGAAAGCCTTTCTTATCCTGTTTTCAAGCTTTATTTGTTCTTCTAATCTTTCTTCTGTAATTTTAGTTTCAAACTTTTCTTCTATAATATCTTTTACTCTGATAACTTCTTTTTCCCACAAGTCAAGAGAATCTTCTGATTGATTATGTGGAAGCTGCATAACATGAACTGCTTTAAACCTAGCCATCAATTCATACATCTTTTTCTTACCATCACAGGTTGTCTCTCCTATTACTAAATCTGAAAAGTGAAAGAATGGACATTTATCTGTTATTGCAAAACCATATGATGATTTTATAAGTGGACATAAGTTTTTAGGTAGTTCTTTTTCAGCTTCTGCCGTTGTTTCATCTGAGGTTGAACACAAGCTTACTGTAGCAGCACCTGCGGCTTGGGCTATTTCTCTTGGAAAATATGTACAATACATTCCCACAACTGGTTTTCCGTTGTCTTTTACTTTCTTAACAGCTAGGAAAGAATTTTTCCTCTGTTCTGCAAACTCTTCAAATACTTCTGGTAAATCTTTTACTAATTTCATCTTTTTTTCTTCTCCTTTGCGAGTAAACTTGCTCCAATAGCTCCTGCATAAATTCCATCTTCATGACCATAAACATTTTTTCCGGTCTTTTTTGAAAGAATTTCTATAAAATAATCAATCTTTGATAAGCCACCTGTAAGAATAATATCTTTTGGAAGCTCCATTTTAAGGCACATCTTGCTAACCTTATCTGCAACCGAATCTACAACTCCTGCCGCTATGTCTTCTTTTTTGCGGCCTTCTCCTATGTAATTTATAATCTCTGATTCAGCAAATACTGTACATAAGGATGAGATTGGTAAGATTTTTCCATTTTTAGATAAGTTAAATAATTCATCTATAGATAGGCCAAGCCTATTTGCCATAATTTCTATAAATTTCCCAGTACCAGCAGAACACTTATCATTCATCAAAAAATCTTTAACCATACCTTTTTCTATAATTATTATTTTTGTATCTTGGCCTCCAACATCTATAAGACCTATATCATCCTGTTTAGAGAGAAATTTCCCACCTCTAGCATGACAGCTTATCTCCGTTACAGTAAAGTCAGCATAATCAACTGCAACTCTTCCATAACCTGTAGCAAGGACCCTTGTATCCTTACTTTTTAAGTCAATATTTTTTTTTAATAAATTTTTATATATAAGCTCACTAGTCTCCTTGCTAGACCAGCCTGTTGGTAAAGAAAATATAAAATTTTCATCTCCTTTTACACAAACCTTGGCAGCTGTTGAGCCTATATCTATACCTACGTAGTACAAGTACTAAACCTCCATAACTTTTATAATACTAAAAGAGAGTTCATTTTCTTCCATAATTTTTCTTATTTGTTCTTCATTATCAGTGAAGAACTTATAACAAAGACCACACCCTGCTCCAAGTTCATCAGGGATGGGTATAAGTTCTCCTTTTAAATCCTTATCCTTAAAAAATTCTTCTGTTATAATAGCTTCACTTGTAGTATCAAAACCTACAACAACATTCATAAATCCCCCTTCCATAAGTAAAGTATAACATATTACATTTCCAAGTTCAATAAAACGTTTTTCTTAACTTGATTTATCATATTATGTTATTATATATATAAAGAAGTAAAGAAGAGGGGATTATGAATAAAATTAAGACAGAATCAAAAATCGGAAAAATAAATAGGACTTTTATAAAGGATGAGACTTATAATCTTCTTTCCCAAAAAATTATTAGTGGAGATTTAAGACCTTGTCAAAGACTTAGGGTAAAGGAACTTTCAGATGAACTTGGTATTTCAAGGACTCCTGTAAGAGAAGCTCTACTTCAACTTGAAAGTGAGGGGCTTGTTTTGACTAAGGCCAATAGGTGGACAATTGTCGCACCAATCAATCCAAAAGAAGCTTTAAATATATATCCTATAATATACAGCCTAGAAGAGCTAGCCTTAGAAGAAGCTTTTGATAAAATTGGCCCAAAAGAAATTAGTAAACTAAGGGAAATAAATGATAGAATAAAGGACTTACATGACAAAAGTGACCAATTAGGGATAATAAAGAAAGACAATGAGTTTCATAACTACATAACAAACTTATCAGGTAATGAAGAAATTGGTCCCATTTTACAAAAGTTAAAAAGAAGGGTAGAAAGAATGGAGCTTTACTTTTTTGAAAACTCTGAAAGTAACTTCACAACTTATATAGAGCATCTTAAAATAATAGAATCCTTAGAAGAGGGTAAGCTAGAGAAGTCTAAAAAGTCCCTTGTTAGAAATTGGACTTCAACTATAGAAACTATAGTTAATTTATCTAAAGAAATAAATATAGAAGATAATGAAATTTCAAACTGATTTTTTCATTTTAGTATATAAAATATTATAAATAACATTTTAGTATATAAAATATTATAAATAAAAAGCTTTTGCAGGCTTAATTGAAACTTGCAAAAGCTTTACTTATTTTTATATTAGAAAATTTTATAAGATACTTTTTCTCAAAATCCTTTACAAAGAAACTAACAAAGCTTACAAAAGAGTCTATCTTTATAAAGATTATTCTGCTTGAGGCGATATTTTAAGATCTAAAAATAAATCGTTATATAAAATTGTGGTCTCTTTACCCAAGTCTTTAAAGACTTCAAGCTTATTTATAATATCATCATCTGGATAAAGAGTCTTATTCTCACGTGCCTCAGGACTTATTAGTTCCATTGCCTTTTTGTTTGGAGTAGAATACCAAACATAATCAGCATTTTTAGCTGCAACATCAGGTCTTAAAAGATAATTTATTAGCTCATAGGCTCCCTTAGTATTTTTACTTGTTTTTGGAATAACTATATTGTCAAACCAAATATTTGACCCCTCCTTAGGTATGGTATAGGATAAGTTTTCATTTATTTCCTGTGCCATAGCAGCCTCACCTGAGAATGTTATTCCTATATCCGCCTCTTCTTGAGCCATATACATCCTTATCTCATCTGCAAGTAGGGCTTTTACATTTTTCATAAAGGGTACTAGGTCATTTTTTGTCTCTCTTAATATCTTTTCATCTTTTTCATTTAAACTTCTTCCCTTTGCCAAAAGTCCAATTCCAAGGGTTTCTCTTGCCCCGTCAAAGGATAAAATTTCTCCCTCATATTTTTTATCCCAGAGCTTTTTCCATGAGTCAAAGTCACTTTCATCATATTTTTTGTTGTTGTAAATTACACCAAAGGAACCCCAAAAATATGGAATAGAATACTTATTGTTAGGGTCATAAGAAAGATTTAAAAATCTTTGATCTATGTTTGAAAGACCCTTAATTTTAGAATGATCAAGTTCTTTGAGCATACCCTTATCTCTCATCATCTCAACTGTATATTCTGATGGGAAGGCAAGATCATAAGAGGTTTTACCCTGTTCAATCTTTGCCATCATGGCCTCATTTGAATCAAAAGTTTCATATATTATATGATATCCTGTTTCCTTCTCAAAATCCCTTAAAATCTCAGGGTCGATATAATCTCCCCAATTATAAAAGTAGATATTTTTCGAACTTATCCCATCATTATTTGCATTTAACCTATTTTGTCCAAGAATAAGTAGGCTAAGTAAAAGGATGATTCCAATAATAAATTTATATACCTTATTCATAGCTTAGCCTCTTTTCTTTTCTTTGTATTAAATAATATCCAATAACCATAAGTAGGGATATAAGGAATATCAAGGATGATAAAGCATTTATCTCAAGAGAAATACCTGTTCTTACTCTTGAATAAATTTCAACTGAAAGAGTTGAAAAACCTGATCCTGTAACGAAAAATGTTACTGCAAAATCATCAAGAGAATATGTTAGGGCCATAAAAAACCCCGAAAAAATTCCACTTGCTATGTTAGGCAAAATTATCCTATTTAAAATTGTCATATCACTTGCCCCTAAGTCCTCAGCAGCTTTCATCATATCACGATTTAGGGCATATAATCTTGGAAGAACCATAAGGACGACTATAGGTATTGAAAAAGCAATATGTGATAGTAGTACAGAGAAAAACCCCATAGGAATCTTTAAAAGAAAGCTAAATAATATTAGAAATGATGCCCCCATCATTACATCAGGAAGAACCATAAGGACACTATTTAAGCTCAAGACTTTCTTTCTCAATTTGTTGCTTCTCATATAATATATGGAAATCGCCCCAAGAGTACCTATAATAGTTGCTATAAGAGAGGATAAAAGAGCGAGAATTGCAGTATTAAAAACTATATTTATAAGTCTTTTATCTTCAAATACACTTATATAATGGTCAAAGGTAAAGCCTTCAAAGCTTGTCATATTTCCACCACTATTAAAGGAGTAGAAAATCAGATAGACTAAGGGAAGATACATTATTATAAAGACAAATACAAGATATATATTTGAAAACTTAGTTTTTTTATTTCTCATTTTCCACCCCTCTCCTATTTAAGATAGAAATCACTACAAACATCATAAATATTAAGACAAGCCCTATAGTTGAACCCATGCCCCAATTTTGGGTTACAAGATAGTGTTGTTCTACTGCTGTTCCCAAGGTTATAATCTTATTTCCTCCGATTATTCTTGTGATAAGAAAAAGCGATAAAGACGGAATAAAAACCGCCTGAACTCCTGCAACTATCCCATCCATAGAAAGTGGCAAGATTACTTTCCTAAAGGTTTGAATCTTATTTGCACCTAAGTCTTCGCTAGCTATAATATATTCATTAGGTATAGAATCAATAGACCTAAAGATAGGAAGAATCATAAATGGAAGTTCAACATATGATGCAACCAATATAAAGGCAGGATTTGTAAACAAGATTCCTTCACTAGCAAGACCCAAAAAACCTGCTATGCTGCCATTTTTATTAAAAAGTCCTATAAAGGCATAAGCCTTTAAAACAAGATTTATCCAAGTAGGAAGTATTACCAAAAGTAGAATCAAATCTTTGTGCTTGGCCTTTGTCAAAAAATATGAAAAAGGATAGGCCCATAAAAGCGTAAAAGCCGTAATCAAAAAGGCTGTCAAAAATGAATTGAGGGTCATAATTATATAGTTTTTGTTTGAAAAATATGCCCTATAATTATCAAGAGTTAAATTTCCATATATATCATAAAATGATTGGTATAGAAGAAGAAGTATAGGTGCTACTATAAATATCAAAATCCATATATAATAAATAAACGATAATCTTTGGTATTTTTTAGCCATCACTTTCTCCTTGTGCATACTTCTCAATTCTCTTGTCAAAGTCATCTTCACTTTCGTTATAACGCATAACATGTATATTATCTGCCTCTATAGAAATTCCTATATCATCACCTTCTTCAAAAACCTCAGTTGTGTGAATCTTCCACCTAAAATCAGATGAATCAAAACAAATAAGCTCATTAAAAACGCCGCGAAATAAGATATTATCAATATTTACAACTATATCAGCATCATTTACAGAAACTATTTTTATATCTTCAGGTCTTATAACAACCTCTACTCTTTCATCTTTTGCAATACCTGCGTCAGAACAGTCAAAAACTTTTCCAGAAAATTCTACCTTATAATCATCAACCATCCTAGCTTTTAGGATATTACTTTCTCCAATAAACTCTGCTACATAGCGATTTATTGGCTCATCATAGATATCTGTAGGAGGGCCTTGTTGGACAATCTTTCCCTTATCCATTACAAAAATCCAATCACTCATAGCAAGAGCTTCTTCTTGGTCATGAGTTACAAAAACAAAAGTTATTCCAAGCTCCCATTGAAGGTCACGAAGTAGAACTTGCATTGACTTTCTAAGTTTCATATCCAGCGCTGAAAGTGGTTCATCTAGAAGAAGCACATCAGGCTTATTTACTATAGCACGAGCTATAGCAACTCTTTGCATTTGTCCTCCCGACATCTGGGATACCTCACGCTTTTCAAAACCGGATAGGTTTACCATATCAAGAGCTTTTTTTACCTCTTCTCTTATGATTTTTTTGTCGGTCTTTTTTACCTCAAGGCCAAATGCCACATTGTCATATACATTCATATGGGGAAATAGAGAATAATTTTGAAAAACAGTATTTACAGTTCTCTTATTGGCAGGAACATTACCTACATTTTTCCCATTAATATAAACTTCTCCCTTATTAGGTTCCAAGAAACCTGCTATTAAGTTAAGGATAGTGGTCTTTCCACATCCTGAAGGCCCTAAAAGGGTATAAAATTTTCCCTTTTCCAACTCCAAATCAATAGACTTAAGGATTTCATCATCATCATAAAACTTTGAAACTCCCTTAAGCACAACTGAGTACTTATCAAAATTTTCACTCATATAATCACCCCTTTTTTCATAATAAAAAGTATACCATAAATAAATCGAATATATCACACATAAACATCTTTTATTAAAAATATATAAATAATCTTATAAAAGTTAAATTAAGAGCTTATATGTTTTTGAAATTTCCTAAAGATGCACTAATAGATGAATATAGGATTAAGGACAGGTAGCTTGAAAGCTTATTTTTGCTCAAAATCTCATCATTGGAGAAATAGTCAATAATTATACTTGCTATAGCTCCAGCATACATTTTAGAAAGAAAATTTTTATAATCATCTGGACAATTATAACCTAACTTTTTTTCGATATTTTCTATCAATATAGAAGTTACTTCAAAAAAATCATCATAGAAAAACTTCTTAAGACCCTCACTTCCAATGGAATCATAGGCACAATTTAAGATAACTTGATTATTTTCAAGATAGTCCATTACAAAAAATATGGCTTTCTTGTAATCCTTGCTTAAGTCAAACTCTTTAACTACATGTACTGCCTCATCTTCCAACATCCACTTAAATAAGTCTTCTACACTTTCAAAATGGTAATAAAAAGTTTTTCTATTTACATCGCAAACTCTTACTATCTCTGATATAGAAATTTTACTTAGACTTTTTTCTTTCATAAGTTTTTTAAGTCCCTTAGCAAATTTCTTTTTTGTATTATAAGATATTTCTTCATTTTTCATATTATCACCTTTATTTATTATACAAGTATCCCAAATCTTTTCTAAAATAATTTATGGTCAATTTATATAATTTTATCCCATATCACTCACTTGTATATAAATTGACCATTTTAAATGAGATTTAAAATCCTATAATACAAATGTATAAATATAAAAGGAGTAGTTTAATCTAATGAAAAAAATATTTAAAGAAATTATAAAACATCCAAGGGCTGTTATCCTATCTTTTCTTCTCATGATAGGCATATCTGTCTTTTTTTACCCCAAGATTTCGGTAAACTACAATATTAATGATTACCTGCCAGAAGATAGTGACTCAACTCTTGCCCTTGATAAGATGAATAGTGAATATGATGATCCCATTCCTAATGCTAGGATTATGATTAAAAATGTTAGCATTAATGAGGCTTTAGCCTATATAGAAAAAATAGAAAATGTAAAAGGTGTAAATAGTATTAATTGGCTTGATGATATAATCGATCTTAAAAAACCTTTAGAAACTTATGATAAAAACTTAATTGATAACTACTATAAAAATAAAAACGCCCTTATAAATGTAAGCATAGATGAAGAAGAAACAATCTCTGCTACAAAAGAGATTAGAAAAATCATCGGCGAAAATAATAATATGACAGGTTCTGCTGTTAATACCGCAGTAGCTACCGAATCTACAGTAAGTGAAATAAGAATTATTACTATTGTTGGAGTTATGTTTATGATATTTGCATTAATACTTACTACAGAATCTTTTATAGAACCTCTTATTGTAGTAATAGGACTTTTTTCTGCAGTTATTATAAATGCAGGAACTAATATTATTTTTGGAGAAATATCTTTTGTAACTAATGCTGCAGGAAATGTACTCCAACTTGCAGTATCTCTTGATTATTCGGTATTTATCCTACACAGATACAAGGAAGAGAAGAAAAAATACAAGCAACATTTAAAGGCGATGGATGAGGCCTTAAACAACTCTTTTTCTTCTATAATTTCATCAGCATCAACTACTATAATAGGATTTTTGGCCTTATGTTTCATGCGTTTTGGTATAGGACGTGACCTAGGACTTGCCCTTGCGAAGGGTATTACAATCTCCCTTGTAACAGTCTTTACCCTAACACCAGTTTTAATCCTTTATATGGATAAACTAATAGAAAAAACTGAACACAGATCATTTGTTCCTTCATTTGAAAGGTTTGGAAAACTTGTCACCAAACATATGTATGTATTTGTTGCAATTTTTGTCATCCTTGTAATTCCATCCTATCTTGCATCAAATTCCAACTCATATTTTTATGGATCAAGTAGGATTTTTAATGAAGAAACAAAACTTGGACAAGATACTAAAGAAATAGATGATGTCTTTGGAAAAAATGATAATTATGTTTTACTGCTTCCTAAAAGAGAGCTTGAAAAAGAAAAAGAACTTAGCAAGGAATTAAAAAAAATAAGTGAAGTTGATACGATTCTTTCTTATGTTGATACAGTTGGAGAAACCATCCCATCTGAGTTTTTGGATAAGGATATAGAAGAGAAATTTAACTCCAAGGACTACACAAGAATGATTATATCTGTTAAGGCAGACTTTGAAGGTGAAAAGACAACAAAACTTATAGAAAAGATCCAAAGTAAAACAAGTAAATATTACAAAAATGACTACCACCTAGTTGGAGAAGGAATCTCTACCGATGATTTGAGAAAAACTATAACAGAAGATATGAAAATGGTTAATATAATAGCAATAGTAGCAGTATTTATAGTCCTACTTTTGACAGAAAAAAGTATATCTATACCAGTTATATTGGTTCTTGCTATAGAAACAGCTATATTTATAAACCTATCTATCCCATATTTCATGTCATCTACAGTGTTTTATATCTCTTATCTTATAATATCAACAATCCAACTTGGAGCGACTGTTGACTATGCTATTTTGTTTACTGAAAGATATTGTGAAACTAGAAAAATTTATAATAAAAAAGAAGCTATAATAGAAACTATTAAATCTTCCACAGTATCAATTCTTACATCAGCATCAACCCTTACAGTTGTAGGCTTCTTACTTGGAAAGTTATCAAGTCATGGAATTTTATCCCAATTAGGATATTTTCTAGGTTTTGGTACTTCAATTTCTCTAATAATAGTTTTATTTGTCTTACCAGGACTTTTATCCATATTTGATAAAATAATACAAAAAACATCAAAAGATTTAGACTTTAAGGAGGTCATATGAACAAAAAATTAACATCCCTTGCTCTAGCTCTTGCCATAGTAGGCTCAAGTATAAGTCCAGCTATTGCAAGTGAGGAAAACAAAAAAGAAGAAGTTGTCTACATTAACACTAAAGAGAATGGAGATGTAGATAAAATGAATGTTGTAAATATATTTTCTAAAGGAAATGTAGTCGATTATGGAGATTATGATGAGGTTAAACTTCTAAACTCCAACAAAAAAATAGAAAATAATAAAGGAGAGATAAAGTTTGAAGCTGATAAAGAAAGAACCTACTACCAAGGTGAACTTAAAAACAATCAATCTCCTTGGGATATAGTTATAAAATACTATTTAAATGATAAAGAAATAGATGCAAAAGATATAAAAGGTAAAAATGGCAAAATTAAAATCAGAATAAAAATCAGTAAAAATACAAGTGTAAAAAATGACTATTTTGATAATTACGCCCTTCAAGTAAATACAAAGCTTGATACAGAAAAAATAGAAAATATAAATGCAGAAGGAGCAACACTTGCAAATGAAGGCTCGAATAAATTAATAACTTATACTGCTCTTGCTGGTAAGGGGCTTGATAAGGAGATTACATTTGATGCTAAAGATTTTTCCTATCCTGGTTTTTCAATAAATGCTGTTAAACTTTCACTTGATGTAGATATAGATAAGGGTGATATAGATAGTAAAATCAACGAACTAATTGATGCTACAAAACAGCTAAATGATGGATCTAATGACTTAAATAACAAATCAGACGACTTAAAATCAGCTTCATCAGCCCTAAACGATGGCATGGAAAATCTTTCTAGGGGAAATGCCGACTTTTCAAAAGGAGTAGATACACTATATAAATCTATAAGTACAGTTCAAAATGGGCTAACAAGCCTTAATAATAAGTCTGAATCTTTAGTAAATGGATCAAATGAAGTTCAAAATGCCCTAAATGAAATCGAAAAGTCTTTAAATAATATGCCAACAGACTCAGATAGGACTGGGGAATTATCAAAAGCTTCAAGCGATATAAGGGATGGGATAAAAACACTTGATGAATCTCTATCATTGGCAATTGATGCAACAAATCCTAAAAGCTATCAAAACACTTTAAAAAGTAAGAGACTTGACCAAGAAAAACTAAGGGCTTCAAACGATCAAGCAATTGGAGAGATAGATGAAACTATAAAATTATTAAAACAACAATTAGCCTTAGCTGAACTTAATAATACTTCCGAAAACAAAGAGAATAATCAAAATAAGGAAAATAACACCAAAAATATTCCAAGTGAAAATCCTAATTCAGGTAATAATAAAGAACAAAGTCCTCAAAAAGATGAAAATAAAGATACAGATAAAGCAAAGGAAAAAACACCAGGCGAAAATGATGACAATATAAAAAGTAATGATGATAATAATAAAGAAAGTGAAAATAAAAAAACCAAGGCCATAACTGCTATTAAAACTTCAAATCAAAATGCTGATATGATAAGGCAACAAATATATATGCTTGAAAATACTAAAAAACTTCTACAAGCAAATAACGCCAATATAGATGGTACAAATGTCTATCTTAAAGGAGTAAACGATTCATTTTCTCAAATAAAAAATGGAGCAAACATATTAAATACAAACTATGAGAAATTTGATAAGGAAATCCAAAATATTTCATCAAAATTAACTGAACTTAAAATCCAAAGTCAAAGATTAAGTGATGCTATAAGAAAGCTTAATGCTAACTATAAGCTCTTAAATCAAGGAATCATATCCTACACATCTTCCCTTGCTAAGATAGAAAGAGGAAATATGCAAATCTTAAAAGGAGTTGAAGACCTATCTACTGCAAATTCAAAACTTGTTAAAGGATCTAATGACTTAAAAGATGGTACAAATAAGCTAAATGAAGGTATAAACCAATATACCAATGGTGTTGGTAAGCTTAATAATGGAATAAATGAATTCTATAATGAAACTTCTGATATGGACAAAGATCTAAATAAAAAAATTGATGAGATAAAAAAATCCTTAGGAGATAAAAACACTCCAACCAAATCATTCTCATCAGACAAAAATGGTGAAATAAAAAGTTTACAATTTGTAATCCAAACAGAAAAAATCGAAAAAGAAGAAGAAAAAACTGAAAGTATTAAAGAAAAGAAAGAAGATAAAAACTTTATAGAAAAATTTAAAGACCTATTTAAATAGAGACAAAACAGGGACTGTTGCAGAATAAATTAATTGTTTAAAAATTATTACAAATTTCTCCACAACAATTTGGACTCCATGAGCCGGCAGGCTATTCTCAAATTGTCTATGAGTAACTTGTAATTATTAAACGTTAGAAATTCATAATTCTGCAACATTTCCTTTTTTTATTTGACCACTTATCCTAATATTTTTGCCACTTGTCCAAAATATGATGAAAATTAAATTATAGGTCTTATAATAATATCAAGATATATATATCAAATATTTTAAGGAGGTTAATTTGAAAGTTGAGATAATCATAGACAAGTCACTAGATGATACCTTGGTAAAAATATATACACCTTCCTATTCCAAAGATATAGAAAGTATTCAAAAGTCACTTGAAAATTTAAATAAAAATGTCCTAGTGGGTTTTAAAGATGGTGAGGTCTATATACTTGATTATAAGGACATAGTAAGATTTACTACAAATGATAAGAAAATATATATAGAAACTTTAGATAATAGATTTATGACAAGGCTTAGACTTTATCAAATAGAAGAAAGGGTAGATAATAAGTATTTTTTAAAGATATCTAGGTATGAAATTATAAATATAGAATATGTAAAAAGACTAGACCTATCCTTTAAAGGAACTATAGCAATAGAATTTAAAAATGGAGAAGTTTCATATGTATCTAGAAGGTATTTGAAAGAATTTAAAAAAATTTTAGGATTTTAGGAGGATATTATGAATAAATTTTTTAAATATATTATTTCTTTTGTAATCGGAGTTGGCATAGGTAATTTGATTGAACTTTTTGTATCAATAATACTAGGAAAACTTACAATGGGTGTACCAGAATTTGTAAATGGTCAAAGTTCAGTTCTTACGGCAAAAATAATTGAAACAATACTATATGGTGGTTTTGGAATAGTGGCAAGATTTTTCGGAGAAAAAATCACTTATGAAAACTTAACCAAAAATACCATAATCCACTTTCTAGGTATGGTCATTTACTTTTCTATAACAGGCTTATATCTAAAATGGTTTACTTCAATATCAAGTCTTATAATGTCATTAATAAGCTTCACTCTTATATATGCACTTATATGGTATATAATCTATAGGACGGAGAAAATGGAGGTTCAAAAGATTAATAAAAAATTAAATGAAATTAACAAAGAATAAACAACAAAATAGTGAGAGTCTATGAAAAGTTTGGTGTATCAACCTAAATCCTTATAAGAAGGTAAGGGTTAATACATTTTTATGTATCAATTTTTATCCATTCCCATGAAATAGAACTTGGCTTAATTTTACTTAAGCTAATAAGCCGTCAAAATTTATGAAAATTTGCAGATATTTTATATACTTTCTACTTTTTTCTAGGATATAATTATTTGAAAATATTGTTTTGTTTCTGCTTTTTTGGAATATTAAAATGGGGCTGTTGCAGAATGAATTAATTGTTCTAAAATCATTACAACGAAAATTTTCTCAATGAACTCAGCATATTTTCAAATTATCTATGGCTTACTTGTAATGATAGAGTGTTAGAAATTCACAATTTTACAACAGTCCCATTTTTCATCTACAAACTATTTTACAATTTTTAGCTTGTTTTACTAATTATCAAATTTTTCAATAAATAGATTTACTATATTATCTATATTAAATCCTAACTCTTTAGTAACTTCCTCACCTTTGCCTGAAATTCCAAAGTCATTTATAGAAACATTTATTCCTTTGTCACCCGTAAATTCACTCCAACCAAATGATGAAGCCATTTCTATACTTATCCTATTTTTAATATTTGATGGCAAGATTTTTTCCTTATATTCTTTATCTTGTTTTCTAAATAATTCCATTGAAGGCATACTTACTACTCTTACATATTTGCCTTTTTCTTTTAATTTTTCTTGTGCTTTTAGAGCAAGATCTACTTCTGAACCCGTTGCTATAAGTATTCCATCAACTTTTTCACTGTCTTTTATTATATAGGCTCCCTTTTCGATTGTTTCAATTTCCTCTGTTTCTTTTAGGTTCTTTAAATTTTGGCGTGATAGAACTATCACTACTGGACTTTCTTTGCTCTCTAGAGCTATTTTCCATGATAGCCTTACTTCATTCGCATCTGCAGGCCTTAATACTATAGTGTTTGGAATAGATCTTAACATAGCTAATTGCTCTACTGCTTCATGCGTAGGACCATCTTCTCCAACTGCTATAGAATCATGGGTAAATACATATGTTAGTGGTAGTTTTGAAAGGGCTGACAATCTGATTGCAGCTTTTAGATAATCTGCAAATACAAAAAATGTAGATACATGATGGAAGCTACCCCCATGAGCTATTATTCCATTACCAATAGCTGCCATTGCAAATTCTCTTACCCCATACCAAATATTTCTACCTTTTGGATCATCTTTAAAAGATTTTGATTTCTTTATATCTGTTTTATTAGATGAAAATAGATCTGCACTTCCACCCCAGAAGTTTATTTCATTTTTGGCTATATCCTGAATTATTTGTCCACTTGATGCCCTACTTGCTAGAGCATCCATTGTTGAGTCATATTTCTTTACATTTCTAAATAGATTTTCATCAATTTTTCTTTCAATTCCATTTATTAGTGATTTGTAGTTGTCTGGGAAGTAGATTTCATATTGGCTTAGAAGTTCATTCCATTTTTTGTTTTTTTCTTTTCCCCTTTTTATTATTTCTTCTTCAAACTTTTTATATACTTCTTTTGGTATTTTGAAGTCTTCATATTCCCACTTATAAGATTTTTTTGCAAAGTCAAAGTCTTCTTTTCCTATGGGTGCCCCATGAACTTTATTTGTACCTTGATTTTGAGAACCATAGCCAATTATTGTTTTTATCTCTATTAGGCTTGGCTTATTTTCTTTTTTTGCATCTTCAATTGCCTTGTATATATCCTCTAGATTTTCTCCATTTTCAACTTTGATGTAGTTCCAGTTAATAGATTCCATTCTTTTTTCTATGTCTTCTGAGAAAGATGTTGATAGATCTCCATCTAGGCATATATTATTAGAATCATATAATACTATCAACTTATCAAGTTTTAAATGTCCTGCAAGGCTCATAGATTCATAGGATATTCCTTCCATCAAGTCACCATCTCCACATAAGGCGTAAGTGTAGTGATCAATTATTGGAAATTCTGGCTTATTATATAAGGAAGCCATATGTTTTTCAGCAATTGCCATTCCTACAGCATTAGCAATTCCTTGTCCTAGAGGACCGGTTGTGACTTCTACTCCATCTGTATGCATCCTTTCTGGATGACCTGGAGTTTTTGATCCTATTTGTCTAAAATTTTTTAAGTCGTCTATGCTCAAGTCATATCCTGAAAGGTGAAGTAGTGAATATAGCAAGGCAGAGCCATGGCCTGCTGATAAAACAAATCTATCTCTATTAAACCATGAAGAGTTTTTTGGGTTTACATTTAAGATTTTATTCCATAGAACATAGGCCATTGGTCCTGCTCCCATTACTATGCCTGGATGACCACTATTGGCTTTTTCTATTTGTGCTATTGATAGGCTTCTTACTGCAGAGACAGCTAAAGCATCATTTTTATCAAACATATCTTTCTCCTACTTTTCTCTTTTAACAAAGCTATCCCAGTCTTTTTTGAAATTTTCTATTCCTTGACTTGTTAGTGGGTGGGTCCACATTTTCTCAAATAATGTCCCTGGTATTGTTGCTATATCACTTCCTGCTAAGGCTGCTTCTTCTAGATGTTTGTTTG
>NZ_JAXDSU010000050.1:0-4435 GCF_034090325.1 Anaerococcus porci | reverse complement strand
TAACACTGGTGAAATAAAAGTTGCAATACCTCATACTGACCCAAAACATGTAAAATCAGCTGCTATAGCAGTAGCTACCCTATCGAATAAGGTTAAATTTAAAAATATGGAAGATCCAAATGAAAATATAGGAGTTGATTTGGTATTTATGCTTGCTGTAGCTGACCCCAAATCACAAGTGCCATTATTAGTTAAATTAATGAGTATATTTAGTGACAAAGAATTGTTAAAGAAAATAAAAAATTCAAAAAGCGGTAATGAAATAAAAGAAGAATTAGAAAATTTAATAAAGGAGTAAAGAATGAAAAGAATTGTAGTAGCATGTGGTTCAGGAGTAGCAACAAGTCAAACGGTTGCTTCTAAAATAAATAATATGTTAGAAGATGATGGTATAAGAGCTACAGTGGAGGCCGTAGATATAAAGTCACTAGAAAATATAATAGACTCTGTCGATATATATGTTTCTATTATGCCAGGTGGAAAAACATATGATAATATACCAAAAATAAATGGTATTGCCTTTCTAACAGGTATGGGTATGGAAGAGGAATATGAAAAATTAAAGGGATATATAAATAATTAGGAGATAATATTATGTTAGGTCAAATAGTTAATTATATTTTGGGTTTAGGAGCTGCAATATTTTTACCAATAATTATGATTATAATTGGATTGATATTTAAGATGCCTAAAAAAAGAGCAATTATTTCTGGTATAACACTGGGTGTTGCTTTTACTGGAATGAGCCTTGTATTAGACTTTATGTTTGGAACAATAAGTCCTGTAGCACAAGCTTTAGTTGAAAGAACAGGTATTCAACTTAATTCAGTAGATGTTGGATGGACACCAATGAGTGCTATTGCGTGGGCATGGCCATATGCTTTATTAATGTTTCCAATACAAATTGTTATAAATTTAGTATTAATAGGTTTTAAATGGACAGATACTCTAAATGTTGATATGTGGAATGTATGGGGGAAAATATTTACAGCAACAATGGTTAATGCAATATCAGGAAGCTTAATTTTCGGATTTTTAGCTGCTGTTATTCAAATAGTTATTGAGTTAAAAATGGCAGATGCAAATCACGAAAGGATTCAAAGCTTAACAGGTATACCTGGTGTTACATGTACACATTATATGACTTTTCAATGTGCTTTGATGGCACCTGTGAATAAAATTTTAGACTCAATACCTGCATTAGGAGGAAAATCTTTTAATTCAGATAGTTTAAGAGAAAAAATCGGTATATTTGGTGAAAATAGTGTAATGGGATTATTAGTAGGATCTCTATTAGCGATTATAGCTGGATATGGATTATCTGAAATTTTAAATGTAGGTATAAAAGTATCAGCATCATTGGTTCTTTTCCCTATGGTAGCTAAGTTATTTATGCAATCATTGCAACCTATATCAGACTATGCTAGTAACTATATGAAAAATAAATATAAAGATAGAGAAATTCAAATAGGTCTTGATTGGCCATTTATGGCAGGTAGATCAGAAATTTGGGTTGTTTCAATAATATTAGTACCTATTGAAATTGCGTTGGCATTCCTATTTGCAAAATTTGGATGGACTTCAGTGCTTCCACTTGCTGGAATAGTAAACGTTATTGTGGTAGTACCAGCATTAATAGTTACAAACGGTGATATCATTAAAATGACAATATTATCAGTACTATTTACACCTGCATATTTATTTGTATCAAGTGTTTTTGCACCTGCAGTAACTGAACTTGCAAAACAAGTTGGAACAATAGAAATACCTGCAGGACAATTTATCACATACTTTGGAGTTGAGGCTCCAATATTTAGATGGGCTATCTCAGAAGCTTTTGCATTTAATATTGTAGGTATAATTGCTATAGTTATATTTTTTTCATTATCTGTTATATATATTAAAAATTCAATGAAGAATAAAAAAGTAGATGAATAATAACTAGTAAGGAGAATTATATGTTAGAAGAATTAAAGAAAAATATAATAAGAATTTCTAAAGATGCACAACAAAAAGGATTATGCCAACCTGGTTCAGGAAATTTTAGTGAGAGAGATAAAGAAACAGGATATGTTGCTGTGACTCCAGCAGGTTTAGATAGAATGAAACTTAAAACAGATGATATAATCATTGTGGATTTAGATGGGAACATAATTGAGGCTAAGGAAGGTAGAAGACCATCAAGTGAAACAATGATGCATTTGCAAATATACAAAACAAGAGAGGATATATTTGGAGTAGCTCATACACACTCTAAGTACGCTACAAGTTTTGCTGTTTTAAACAAAGAAATACCTGCATTAGTTTATGAATTAGCTTCAATGGGATTAAAAGAAGCAAGAATTCCAGTTGCTCCTTTTGCAACACCTGGTACACCTGAGTTAGCAAAAACAGTTATAGAATCATGCAAGATAGCTAATGCATTTTTAATGGAAAAACATGGTGCAGTGGGTATTGGTGAGGATTTAGAAAAAGCATATGTAACAATGCAATATTTAGAGGATATTGCAGAAATTTATTTTAATGTACTAATGATAAACAATGGCAAGGAGCCAGAGTCATTTACACAAAAGGATTTTGATGTTTGGAAATATCCTGAAAAATTAAATCTTGAGGACTAGAAAGGATTTTAAATGAAAAAAATAATTAATAAACCAGAAGATTATACTAAAGATTTTGTAGAAGGTTTAATTAAAGCTCACTCAGATAAATATCAATTATTAGATGATGATTTTAGAATGCTAATAAGGAAGGAAAACCCTAAAACAGACAAGGTAGGGATTGTTACTGCTGGGGGTAGTGGACATCTACCATTATTTTTAGGGTATGTGGGAGATAAAATGCTTGATGGTTGTGCAATAGGTAATGTTTTTGCTTCACCATCGTCATCTAAAATGGAAAAATTAATCAGAGAATGTGATTACGGTAAAGGCGTATTATGTTTATATGGTAACTATGGTGGAGACAATATGAACTTCGATATGGCAACGGAAATGACTGATTTTGATGATATAAAAACTCTAAAAATAGCAGTAAAAGATGATATAGCCAGTGCACCCATTGATAAAAAGGATCAAAGAAGAGGAGTTGCAGGTATTGTTTATGCATATAAGATTGCTGGAGCTGCTGCAGACAAAGGTTATGATTTAGATAAAGTTTCTATGATAACTAAAGAAGCTTTAGAAAATATAAGAACTATTGGTGTTGCACTTAGCCCTTGTGTAGTACCTGAAGCTGGTAAAGCAACTTTTGAAATAAAAGATGATGAAATAGAAATAGGAATGGGGATTCATGGTGAAGCTGGAATTGAAGTAAAAAAAATGATGACAGCTGATAAACTAGCTGAACAACTTACAGATAAACTCTTAGAAGAAATTGAATTAAAAGAAAATGATGAGTTATCTGTTATGATTAATGGTTTAGGAGCAACTCCATTAGATGAAATGTATATTGTATATAATAGATTATATGATTTACTTAAAGATAAAAAAGTAAATATAATTCAACCACATATTGGTAACTTCGCCACTTCTATGGAAATGGCAGGTCTTTCAATAACATTTTTCAAATTGAATGATGAGTTGAAACAATTATTAACAGAAGTTTCAAGCACACCATTTTATACTAATTTCAATAAATAGGTGAATTATATGAATAATAAAGATATATTTTTAATAAATAAAAGCATAGAAAAACTTATGAAGGACAACAAAGAATATCTATTAGAGTTAGATCAATTATTTGGAGATGGAGATTTAGGAATTTCTATGTATCAAGGTTTTAAGGGTATGCTTAATAACTATGATCAAGAAGAAACAGATATTGGAAAAGTGTTTATGAAGATGAGTAGAGACTTTAATGAAAGTGCACCATCTTCTTTAGGTACAATATTATCTTTTGGAATGATTGGGATGGCAAAAGCAACTAAGGGAATTACTGAATTAAATAGTGAACAGCTATACGAAGCTTTAAAATCAGGTGTAAATAATATTGTAAGTAAAACAGGAACAAAAATAGGAGAAAAAACTATACTTGATTCACTTATTCCGGCTATAGAAAATACAAAAAATCTTAAAAATAAAGGTTTTAAAATATTAGCTAGGTCTATGGCAGAGGAAGCAGAAAAAGGTGCAATAGAAACTAAAAACTTTGTTAGTAAACACGGAAGAGCTTCTTATCATGGGGAAAAAACGCTTGGTCACATAGATGGTGGTGCTTATGTTGGGAAACTATTGTTTGAAGCGTTAAGCTCCTACTACAATTAAAAATGTATGATACAATGAGACCTATAAAGTTAATAGCCTTTGATTTAGATGGAACTTTGTTAGATGGAAATAGGGAACTATCCAAAGAGAATATAAACTCTATCAAGAAATTATCAGACAGAGGATTTCAAATAGTAATATGTACTGGAAGACCATATCAAGGATTTAAA
>NZ_JAXDSU010000039.1:0-14627 GCF_034090325.1 Anaerococcus porci | reverse complement strand
ACTCTTATGGTATATTGATATAAAGAAAGTGTACAAGGAAGTGTAATTTTGAATAAAGATAAAAATAAGATAAGCTTTACCATTATTTCTGATACCCATATTTTATCTAGAGAATTAATGGCAGATAATAAAGAATTTAATATGGCTGTAAAATATGATAGGAAATTTTTAGTAGAGGGGCAAGGACTTTTAAAAGAGGCCTTAAAACTTGCAAGCACAAATGAAAGTAAATATCTTCTAATACCAGGAGATTTGACAAAAGATGGTGAATTAAAATCTCACCTTGAAGTATCCTCTATCCTTAAAAAATGGAAAGATGAAGATAAGGATAGGCGAATCTTTCTAATTCCTGGAAATCACGATATAAATAACTACCAAGCATATAATTATAGAAAACTTGAAAATACTAAAACTATTGAACCTAAAGATTTTTTCGATATATATGATTTTACTTATAAAAACAATATTATAAGTTTTTATAAGGATAGTAATCATTTTAAGAAATATCTAGATATACTTAATAAAAGATATGCAAGAGATGATAGGGATAAATACTACTGCCAGGGTTATCTTTCTTTTGCAGCAAGACTTGATGATAAGCTGTCAAATAAAAATTCTATATCTCTAATATTTTTAGATTCTTCAATTTATTCACTAGACTATGAACAAAATCATAAAGATAGAAAAAATAATGTAGTTGGAGCTCTTGATAAAAATCTTATGAAATGGGCCGTAGATGAGATTGAAAAAGCTAAAAAAAGAAAGGATATGATTTTTGTCCTAGCTCACCATGCCTTAATTCCAAACTTCAGAAATCAAAGATTGGTACTTGGACCTTTTATCATTAAAAATTGGAATAAAAAATATGAAGATTCCGATAAGCGTATAAATAATAAACTACCCATAGAAGTTTTGGCTGATATGAAAGTTAAATTTGTCTTTACAGGTCACCTCCATGAAAATGGAACTGCCAAATATAAGTCAAAATGTGGAAATGAAATATTTAATATCCAAACAGGCTCTACTGTAACTTATCCCCTCCCTATAAGACAAATTAACGCTTATGATGATATAGAAGATTTTAAGGGTTTTTCACTTGATATGAAAACTCAGCTTATAAAATCATTTGAATTTACTGACTTAAAGGGTGAAGATAAGAAAATAAGTAATTCCATAAAATATGCCCTAGAAAATCAATTAAGTCTAAAGGATGTATTATTTAACTATGTCCATTCAATGGCTAAAAACCCATTGATTTCAAATATGGATATAAAAGAACTAATCTTAAATAATTTAAGTAGAACGCTAAAAATACATCTTTCAAATAAACTTTATCTTGAAGAAATTTTTGATAAATACATGGATAAATTTCCATTTCACATTGATAAGTTTGGTGATGTATCTTATATTAAACTTAAAGATGAATCATTTATAAAAATAGATGCTTATAGATCTCATGCCTATATAAAAACGAGTGATTTAGAAGAGTGCATAGAAATATTGGTAAAGCAGTTCGAAGATAAGATTATGACCACAGACAATATCATTTATTATTATGATAAGCTTATGAAAAAGGTACTTTCTATGCCTATAGGCAAAAATCATGACCAAACTCTTTATGATTTTTCGAACTATATTTATCAATACAAAAACTTAAATGAAAAAAGCACTCCATCTTATGTAGTAGAATTTATGGCAAAACTTAACAACCCGGATTTTTCTATAACTGATACAGTTATTGATTATTGTGAAAGTGAAATAAATGAAATCTTTGAATTTTTAACTAAAAATATTTCATTTGAAAAAAATAGGTCTAAAGATGAATTTTTCGATACTCTTCTTACCAGTAGGGGACTTTTTTTCCAAGGTATAATAACTTATATAAAAAGAAAATCAAATAATCTTCATCAGCTTTTAACCTTTATTGCTAAGTTTATCTTGAAAAAAAGAGCAGTTAAGGGAGTTGATATAGCCAAATTTATTGTATCATATAAAAAAGTTACTGATATAAAAGAAAATATGGGAAGGAAGATTCTTGGAAGGGCAAATCTTCGTTCTTATATAATCGATCTTGTTAAGTCAATAAATAGTGAAGTCATTGAAACCTATGAAAATGAAGACTTAAATGAAAGAGATCATTACTTTGCCTATGTAGAATATGATGATAAAAAATAAGAACTTCTTATTAATGATATGTACTCTCTTTACTAGAAAAACAAGTAAAGAAAGTACACATCACTAATTGCAACAGACCCGATTTTCAAATCATATGTAAACTTAATAATAATTATTAAATTGTTACCATTAAAATTATATTCCCATATTTCATCTTAAAGTATAGATAACTATATATTTAAATCGTAATCACATTTTACTTTTTTAAATTATTCATTATCGTTTTGTTTAATAATTTCATCATTAATTTTACTATATATTGCCCCATTTATATGGAATTTTTCATAAAAATTGTCATTTTGACTTAGAGCCCATTAATTTTTATTTATAAGAAATTAAAATAATTCTTAATTTAAAAAAATGACTACTGCAGAATCTGCAATAGTCATTTTTCATTAATTTTTTTAAAAGTCTTTTAAATCTGCTTTTCTTTTTTCTAAGAATGCTGTCATCCCTTCTTTTTTATCATGAGTATCAAATGTTGATGCAAAAGTATTTGCTTCAAGTTGGATACCTGTATGAAGATCTGATTCTAATCCAAGATTTATGGCTTGTTTTGCTAAAGTTACTGCATAACTTGCTTGAGCTTTTATCTTTTCAGCCATTTGTGTACAATAATCAATTAACTCTTCTTTTTCAACTACATGATTTACAAGACCAATTCTATAAGCTTCATCAGCTTTGATTGAGTCTGTTGTAAATATTAATTCTTTAGCAATTCCCTTTCCAACTAATCTAGGAAGCCTTTGTGTTCCACCAAATCCTGGTATTATTCCAAGACCTACTTCAGGTTGACCGAATCTTGCATTCTTGCTTGCTATTCTTATATCACAAGCCATAGAAATTTCACATCCACCACCTAAGGCAAATCCATTTACAGCAGCTATAGTAACTTGTGGCATTTCTTCAAGCATATTAAATGTTTCATAAGCGAGTAAACTCATATCTCTTGCTTGTTGAGAATTAGAGTTAACCATTTCAGAGATATCAGCACCAGCTACAAAAGATTTTTCTCCACCACCTGTAAGAATCAAAACTTTAACATCTTTTCTACTTCTAATGTCATTAAAAGTTTCATTTAATTCTTTTAAAGTTTCAGTATTAAGAGCATTAAGAGCTTTTGGTCTGTCGATAGTAACATAAGCAATTTCATTTTCAACATTTAGCTTAATATTGTTCATTGTAAATCTCCTTTAAATTTGTATAACGATTTCTAACTATATTTTATATGATATACTATTGTTTAATTTTTGTCAAGCAACTTAAAATTAAAACACCCATAGGGTGCTTTTTATAAATTTATATAGTCTTGTGACAAAACCGGTTCTTGAGTTAGGTTAAAGTGCATTTTAAGAAGAGTTTTCTTATCACTTTCATCTAAAATATTTGTTGAATGTACATCTAAATTTTTAAGGTAAGCTAATTTTTCCATAGCAAGGTGAGTCACAGGATTAGTTGTAGCAGATATGGATAAAGCTATTAAAACATCATTTACTGACAATGACTCATCCTTTTCTTTTAAAATATCTTCTTTAAGCTTTAACACTGGTTCAAGTATATGCGGTGATATAAGTGGTATGTCATCATTTATACCAGCAACTTTTTTTAAAGCATTTAAAATACAGGCTGCAGGTGCAGACATAAGAGTTGATTTTTTGCCAGTAACTATCTCTCCATCACTAAGTTGAATAGCGAAACTTTCTACATGACTTTGTTTTTGCTTTTCACGTGCTCTTACAGCTACTTTTCTATCACTTGCTTCAAGATTAAGTCCACTCATTAAAAATTCTATTTTTTCTACTGGTTTAAAGTCTATTTTTGCAAGTTTATAGTCAACTAAAGCATTATAATATCTTCGTATAATCTCATCCTTGCTGGCCTTTATAGTTTTATCTTCATCTTCTATACAAAAACCAACCATGTTTACCCCCATATCTGTAGGTGACTTATAAGGGCAAGATCCTGATATTCTTTCAAACATTTGCTTTAATATTGGAAAGGCTTCTACATCTCTATTATAATTTACTGTAGTTTTTCCATAAGCCTCTAGGTGGTAAGGATCTATCATATTCACATCATTAAGATCAGCTGTAGCAGACTCATAAGCAATATTTACAGGGTGTTTTAGTGGGAGATTCCATACTGGAAATGTTTCAAACTTAGCATATCCTGCATTTATTCCTCTTTCATTTTCAAGATACATCTGAGAAAGACAAGTAGCAAGTTTTCCACTTCCTGGACCTGGTCCTGTAACTACAACAAGGTCTCTTTGAGTTTCTATATAATCATTTTTTCCAAATCCTTCCTTGCTTATGATATTAGGAATGTTATTTGGATAACCTTCTATATCATATGTCTTATAATTTTTAATATTTAGACTATCTAGATACTTAGCATATTTAATAGCTTGTGGTTGATTATCAAATTGTGTTATAACTACAGAGTTTACAAAAAATCCCAAATTTTCAAAAGCAGACTTTAATCTTAAAACCTCACTATCATAACCTATATCAAGATCTGATCTAATTTTATTTGATTCGATATCATTTGCATTTATTACTATTACTATTTCAGTAATATCCTTAAGTTTCTTCAACATTTGAAGTTTTGAATCAGGTTGAAAACCTGGCAAAACTCTAGATGCATGTGCATCATCGAAAAGTTTACCACCAAATTCTAGATATAACTTGTCAAATTCTTTAATTCTTTCTTCAATTTTTTCTGATTGAATTTCTATATATTTATCATTATTAAAAGCTTTTTTTTCCATACCTACCTCCTATAATACAGATTACATTATACCATATAAAAAATGACTTTTTTATATAAAATAAAAAAAAGATACGATAAAACGTACCTAATTTTCATCACTAACATCAAATTTATCCCAACCAGCACTCTTATACACTTTATTATCTTTATCTATCCACATTGCCTCTGCCTTAAATTTTTCTAACAGTTTCTTACCTTCATCTAGATCTTTTATAAAAAGAGCTGTAGATAACGCATCTGCTTGGCCAATATCGTCTAGGATAACTGAAACTGATTTAAAGTTTGTTGATGGATAGTTTGTCTTTGGATCTATAATATGATGGTATCTTTTGCCATCTACCTCATAAAACCTTTCATAATCTCCACTTGTAACAACCGAAGTGTCTTTTACAGATACTATTGCAGCATAAGGATTTTTTTCAGATAAAGAAGGATCTTTTATAGCAATCTTAAAATTATCTACACCTTTTTTTGGATTATTTCCAATTATTGCCACATCTCCTCCAACTGATAAGAGACCACTTTTAAGTCCATTTTTAATCAAATCTCTTTTTATAAGTTCTGTTGCATATCCCTTGCCTATACCACCAATATCAATTTGAACATCAGGATCACTTATATATACTGTTTTTTCATTTTCATCAATTTCAATAGCATCTATATTTTTATGCTTACTTGCTTCATCTAATTCTTCATCTTTAGGAAGTCTTGCCTTATCCTTGTTATTTAGACCCTCTTCTCTGTAATCCGACCAAATCTGTAATACTCTTCCATAGGCTATATTAATATCACCATCAGTTTCTTTGTACCATTTCTTACCTTCTTTTATAAGATCTATTATGGATTGATCAACCTTTACCTTCTCTTTTCCAGCTTTTTCGTTTATGGTTGTGATATTATTTATATCTTTATATGAATCATAATTATTAAAAAGTTTATGGTATTTTGCCATTTCACTTTCTACTAATTCCTTATACTTATTATATTCATCTTCATTTTTACAGTAAGCTGTAAAAGATGTTATAGTATCAAAATAATCATATATACTTGTTTCATATTTTTGAAGCTCGGATGCACTTGTATCATCTTTGCTAGATTTTTTCTTATCCTCTATACCTAAACTTTCTTTTGATGCAGGTTCTACTTTCTTAACTTCTTTATTAGAACAAGCAGTTAAATTAAGTAAAAGTATAAGAGCTAATACGCTTTTTTTTATCATAAATTAAAATTTATCCCTATTATATATATTAATTGTATCCATATCCTTAACAACCTTAATATTCTCTTCATTAGCCCAATTCAATAAGATATCGCCAGCTATTTTTTCTCTAAAAGCCTGAAGTTTATTCTCAAGACCCAATTCATAAATAATATCTAAAAACTCTTCACCTTGAGCATATTCATTATAGTTTTCAAAGAACCTATCCTTAATGTGACTATCAAGCATATCTATAAAAGCTTCACGAGCAAGCTTCACATTTACAGCCTCTTTTCCAGGCATACAGACAAACTCTTCCATATTCTGCTCTATATCAATATAAGATTCTTCTATATCTTCATTTGTGTCTACATCTTCCATAATTCTTACAAGATCAAGCGTTTTTAAATTTAACCAAATATTTTTAAGATATGGATTATCCCAAATTGTCCATTTTTCTACCAACCATGATAGATTGATAGCTTTATCATTTCTTGCCATCTTATTTTATTTCAAAAACTAGGGCTTCATATTCCCAAAGCTCAAGTTTAAGATTCTCCCCCTTGCTAATTTTTATATCATCTCTTTTTTCTTTATCATATCCAAAATCTTTGGATAAATTATTTAATCTTTCTATAAAAGTTAAGTCTTCATCAAATGAAACCTCATAAGATTTCTTATAGGTATTTGTCATATTCAATACCACAAGAAATCTCGAATCATTGGCTCTTCTTTCATAAACAAAGACTGAATTTTGATTATCGTCAACAACCTTCCACAAAAAACCATCCTCAACAAAGTCTTTTTCATAAAAGGCCTTATTTTTTAAATATAGGTTATTTAAAGACCTAATATATTTTTTGAAGTTATCATGGATTGGAAATTTCAATATATCCCAATTTAAAGACTCATTTTCGTCCCACTCATCAAAGGTTGCTAACTCATTTCCCATAAAGTTAAGTTTTTTCCCAGGATGAGTTATTTGATATGTGTATAAAAGCATAAGTTCTTTAAACCTATCAATATAAGATCCATTCATCTTTAAAATCATAGGTTTTTTTAAATGAACTACCTCATCATGGCTAAGTGGAAGTATAAAATTCTCCCTATAAAAATAGTACATAGAAAAATTAATCTTTCCTTGATGCTTAATCCTATTAATAGAATCAATTTCAAAGTACTTACAAGTGTCATTCATCCACCCTAAATCCCACTTATAGTCAAATCCAAGGCTATCATTACCATTCTTACTTGTAACAAATTCATAAGAAGATGAATCTTCTGCAATTTTCATTAAACTTGGATACCTTTTATCTAAATAGGAATTAAGTTCTTTTAAAAATCTAATATTAGCTTTATTTAAACCCCTATTTTTATTTCCATCATTATAAATCATATTAGATACTGCATCTATCCTTATTCCATCTAAGTGACACTTTTCTATCCAAAAATTTATAGCTGATTTCATAAAACTTCTAACATGGCCCTTTGAAAAATCAAAGTTTAAAGATCCCCACTGTGAGTATTGTAAATCTTTATAATCAGGTTCGTAAAGGCTATCTCCATCGAAGTATTTCAAAGCATAAAAATCTTCAGCAAAATGAACTACGACAAAATCTAATATTACTCCTATATCATTTTTATGGCAAAGATTTATAAATTTTTGTAAATCATTGATAGAGCCATACCTTGAAGTAAATGCGAAAAAGCCTGAAACTTGATAGCCCCAAGAAGGATAATAAGGATGTTCTGTAAGAGGCATAAGCTCAATATGGCTATACCCCATTTTCTTTATATAAAAAATCAATTTATCTGCTATATCAAGTATATTTAAATTTTTTCCATATTTTAGCCAAGAACCTATATGAACTTCATATATATTTAAGGGTTTATCAAAATTTTTATTTCTCTTTTTAAGCCATTTATCATCTGTAAATTCAAATGACGTATCTACAATTTTTGATGCAAATTGAGGAGCTTGGTCAAGGTAGTTTGCATAAGGGTCAAATTTTTCAAATCTAAATCCATTATTTTCCAAAAGATACTTATAAAAATCTCCCTCTTTTGCCTTTATATATTTAAAGAAATATCCAAATTCTTCATCTTTGTACATTTCAATATCTTCCCAATTTGAAAAATCACCTCTTATAAAGGCCCTATTTGCATTAGGTGCATATAATCTAAATATATAACCATCTTCATGCTTTGTTGCTCCAAAAATATCAAAAGCCGTAAAGTTATCTCCACTTATATAGGATTTTAGATTTTCATAATCAATATCCAAAATTTTAACATCCATATTATTCCTTTAATAAATCTTCTATATGTTTTATCAGTATTTCAATACCCCTAGTATTTTTTGCTCCTCTAGGAATTATGATATCTGCATATTTTTTTGTAGGCTCTACATATTTTTCATGCATAGGCTTAACTTGCTTAATATATTGAGTTAGTACTGAATCAAGGGACCTTGATCTTTCCTTTGTATCTCTTAATATTCTTCTTTGAAGCCTAACATCGCTATCAGCATCTACAAATACCATAGTATCAGTAATATCCCTTATCATTTTATCATATAAAACTAAAATTCCTTCAATAAGGATAATCTTTTTAGGTGATACATGGACAGTTTTATCGCTTCTAGTATGGATATTATAATCATAGATAGGCATATCAATTTCCTTACCACTTTTGAGTCTTTTTAAATCCCTAATAAACATTTCATTGTCAAAGGCATTAGGCTCATCATAGTTTAATTTTTCCCTTTTTTCAAAAGGAATATCATCATGGGCTTTATAATAATTATCATGACCCATAACAAATAAATCATCAGCAAAGTAATTTTTAATATAATCTACAATAGTGCTTTTTCCACTTGCAGATCCCCCTGCTATAGCAATAATCTTACTTTCCATCTTAATTTACTCTATTTGATATTTCCCCATTCAAGAACTTATATAAGTTGTCAAATACTATATCACATCTTATATTCATAGCCTCTTGGGTAAAAAATGCTATATGATTAGTCAAAACTGCGTTCTTAGCATTTCTTAATGGGTAATTCTTATCTATTGGAGGTTCCATATCAAATACATCAATTCCTGCCCTAAGCTTATCTTCATTCAATAACTTAGCAAGATAGTTATTATCTACTATTGGGCCTCTTGCACAATTTATTAAAATAGACTTATCTTTCATCAAATCTAATTCTTTTTGTCCAATAAATCCAATTGTTTCATCATTTTGTGGAAGATGAATTGTAACAATATCAGATTCTTTTAACAACTCTTCTAGACTTACGTACTTAGCTCCTAATTTCTTAGCCTTATCTTTTTCACTTCTATTATAGGCTAAGATTTCTGCACCAAATGCCTTTAATAATTCTATTACCCTAAGTCCTATCTTACCTGTACCAACTACTCCAACCTTTTTCCCTTTAATTACTTGTCCTAAAAGATTATTATTTTCATCTTCATACATATTTTTCTTATTTAGGTCAAACTTTCTCATAACTGAAATAATAAGTCCAATTACAAGCTCAGCTACTGAATCATCGGAATAGCCACTTGCATTTTCAACTATAATATTATTTTCATCACAAGCCTTAAGATCAACATGATCAACTCCTGTAAAGGCAACATCTATCAATTTAAGATTGGTGTTTTCTATTACATTTCTGGAAAATTTATTATTAGTAATCATAGCAACTTCACTATTTTCAAGTCTTTTTATAATCTCATCATCACTTTTAGCACTTTCTTTGAAATATTCAAATTCGTGTCCTAATTCTTCTAGCTTTTTTTTGTGAGCCTCAATTTTTTTATCATCTACAACTAACGGATCTATTAAAGATATTTTCATAATTACTCCTTTTATATTTACTTAATAATCTTGATTATATTATACCAATATGATAAATTTAATTAAAGAAAGGATTTAATAATGGCAGTAGGAATTTCATTTAAAGAGGGAAAATGCTTGGAGGCAATAGAATATTATTGTGATATATTTGGTATAGATTTCCCTAAAAAAATAATAAGATACTCAGACTTCGAGTGCTATAACTTCCCTAAAGATGTAAGAAATAGGATTTATAATTCAAAGCTTGAGATATATGGTAATAATGTTTATTTATTTGATACTACAGATGATAAACATTGGGTAAATGGTAACAATGGAAGGGTTGTTATAGAAACAAATAGCGAAAATTTATATAAGGCCTTTCAAAAATTAAAAGAAGGATCTATAATTTTAATGGAACCTCAAAAAATTAATAAGAAGTTATTCACAACCCTTATTGATAAATATAATGTTCATTGGCAAATAATTGCAGATACATAAGTCGACTTAGTTCGGCTTTTTTCTTTTTCTTAAATTTTCAAAAAAATCTTTCAACAATTTATGACTTTCATCTTTCATCAAACCAAATTCTGCATCAAGGTAGTGTAACTGAGTCCTATCTCCAGTTATGTTGGTATTTGACCCACAAGCTCCTCTTTTTACATCAGCAAGAGCAATTACTAGTCTTTTTATCCTCGAATTTATTATAGCACCTGCACACATAGAACAAGGTTCCATTGTTACATACATTGTACAATCTGATAGCCTAAAATCTCCTACAACTTTTGTAGCCTTGTCTATGGCAATAATTTCCGCATGTTTTAAGGCAGATTTTCCCTTAAAGGTATAGTTATGACCCCTTCCTATAATTTTTCCACCTCTTTCAATAACACATCCTATAGGAACTTCATCTTCAAGTTTTGCAAGTTTAGCTTCATTTATGGCTTCTTTCATGTAAAATCTATCGTCCATAATTTCTCCTTAAATTTTTTAGTTTATTATTATATATTTTATTTAAGATAAGAAAAAGGAAAGACTGTAAATTCAATCTTTCCCTTATAATTCTGGCGTCCTGGAGAGGATTCGAACCTCCGACACCCGCCTTAGGAGGGCGGTGCTCTATCCAGCTGAGCTACCAAGACTTACTTTATAAGTATAACATAAAGATAGAAAAAGTAAAACTTTTTCTATCTAGCTATTATACATTTGACTAAAAAATCACAAGCATCAGATATAGTTCTTTTAAATCTTGTAAAGTCACTTGCTCTTTCTTGTTCTTTATTGCTAACTAGATCAATTTCATAATTCTTATCATTATATGAAATATTGGCCTTACCAAAGACTTCTCCTTTTTTTATAGGAGCCTTAATATTTTTATTTATGTCATATTTTACACTAGGCATAGTATTATCTTTTACAATAAAACTTAAATCTTCACTTGGATAAAGCTCTACATAACCTTCTTTTACTGAGTTTACCCTTACGGACTTTAAAGGATGATTTGTATCAGCTATTTTTTTGAAGTTAAAAACTCTTGATACATAATATATTAAATCAGTCATAGCCATATCCCTGACTTCTTTATCACTAGCACCCATAACTATGCCTATTGCCCTATAATTATTTTTGTTATTAAGCTTTGACATATCTATAGTTGTAGTTAGACAACTCTTTGCCTCTTCAGTTGTTCCAGTCTTTAGTCCATCTACACCATCAATCTCTCCTATAAGCGGAATAGTAGATTTCTCGTTGATTCCTCTTTTTGAGTCATTTATCTCTCTAATTTTAGAATATTCTAATATATCTGGATACTTATCAAGAATAATTCTTACAAGCTCAAATAAATCTTTGGCAGATGAGGAATTTTGCTTATTATCTTCTGTATTAAGGCCAGAAGCATTATAAAATTCTTGACTAGTAAGACCTAATTCTTTTGCTTTTTCATTCATATTTTGCGCGAATTTATCTTCACTTCCAGAAATACTTGTTGCCAAAAGATTTGCACAGTCATTACCACTTACTACAATTAAACCTGTAATGAGTTCTTTTACAGTATATTCTTCCCCTTCTTTTATTCCAAGCTTTGAATATCCTGGCCCTGTAAGTTCTTCAGCCTCTTTTGTTCCCTTTATTTTTGTGTCAAGACTTAGCTTGCCTTGATCAATTTGATCTCTTACCAAAAGAAAAGTCATAAGCTTTGACATAGATGCTATAGGATATTTAGTCTCTGCATCTTTTTGATAGAATATATCTCCATTTTCTTCATTTCCTATTATATAGGCTCTTACATTTTCATCTACCCCTACAATATTATCGCCAGCTTGTCTTTCACTATCATCAGCAAAAGAAACAAGTGGAGAGATTATAAAGATTAAACTTAAGAAAAATATAAGTGTTTTCTTCCCTCTTTTCATCTATACTCCTACGCTAAAAGACTCTCCATCTTTTTGTAATTTTTTCTAAGTAGCTTAAGGCTATACACATCATCTCTTTTTGGATAGGTAAAATTATTTTTCTTAGCAAATTCCATTCCAATTTTCCTAAATATCTGACAAGATTTAAATATTGCTGTATAAGTATCTATAATATCAGAATTCGAGAAAATTTCTACGAGGTCATCTCTGATATCTGCTTCAAGAGTATGGATAAGATTATTACCATAAAGACCTATATCCATTCCTCCATTGTACTTATCTATTATGTACCAATTTAATAGCTTATATAGCTCATCTCTTAAAGCTTGCATTTTAAAACTTGCACTTATCTTATCCCTTGATAAAAGTGAGAAAGAAGTATCTAAAGACATAGAGAAGAAATTCTTACTACACTCTTCAAATTCATATGCCTTAGGCATCTTATATAAATTTTCTTCTCTTTCTAACTCACTTTCTATTCCATCTTCATCGTATATAAAATTTAAATCACCCTTAAGACTTTTTATAAAATCAACTTTTAAGTCATTATGAATGATATTTACAGTAATTTTTGTGGAATCCAAGGTAAATATTTCGAATTTTGTAAATTGCTGATCTCTTTTCTCTATCCTGAAATAACCTTTTTTCTTATTAATTAAAACAAAATCATCAAATATTTTTTCTAAGTCTTCTTTCATCTTAGAAATAATAATCTCTCTCATAAGAAGATAAACTTCTGAAAAATGCTCATCATTATTGTCTTCTTTTATATAAAATAAAGCTTTGACTTTATCATTAGACTTAGAATAATCTTCTAATTTTTCTATAATATAATTTTTCATATCCCTATCTTTCTTTTACAAAGTCTTTCTTACATACCATAATTTTACCACAAAAAGATAATCTTATATAATAATTATCGCTTTTGATAGATTTTAATAAAATCTTTAAGTAATTTGGCAGTTAATCCCCATATAACTGGCTTGGTGTCATAAAAGTACATAGTATGAAAATAATTATGAAAATTATAATCTTTTCCATTTGGTATCTTGTCAAAAGGAAAATCTTTAGGAAAATTCATATCAAGCTTTGCCGTATATTTTTTTGGTGGATTATTAATAAAATAATTAATATCTACTGTAAAAAGTGAAGATACTTCTTGATTGTAGCTTATATTTTCAAATTCTCTACAAATTTTACCATAAAATGCCTTTATATGTCTATTTGAAGAAGATAAAATCATAGATGAATATCCCATAAGTTCTATGTCTTTTTCATTTAAGTTAAGCTCCTCCATAGTCTCTCTTATGGCTGCCATCTCAAAGCTTTCTCCATACTCAAGTCCTCCACCAGGAAAGGATACTTCTCCAGGTTGCTTTACTATATTTGATCTTATCTCAAAAAGTATATGATCTTTGCCATTTATTTCAACTAAGGGAATAAAAACTGCATAATTTGAAATTTTCTTATAAAATTCATCATCAACTTGTATACTTTTCATTAAAAAAAACCTTTCTATTTATCTAATTATACTATACTACATCTTTATATTTTAAAAAAAATAAAATCATCAAATAAATTGGGTATATTAATAAAAATTATTAATATGAGGAGTTTTTATGTGGAAAGAATTTAAAGATTTTATTTCAAAAGGTAACGTAATTGACATGGCTATAGGTCTTGTTATGGGGTCTGCTTTCACAGCAATTGTAAATGCTATTGTAGAGGGTATACTTATGCCTATTATTTCAGGACTAACAGCAGGTGTTGACTATAAAGACTTAGTTTTTGATATATTTGGTGCAAAACTACAAGTAGGTAATGTTATTAATGCAATTATAACATTTTTAATTATTTCATTATTCCTATTTATGATAGTAAAAACTTTAGCTAAGGCTAAAAGAAAAGAAGAAGTTAAAGAAGAAGCTACTACAAAAATTTGTCCTCACTGCAAAAGTGAAATCGACATTGAAGCTACAAGATGTCCTCACTGCACATCTAAGCTTGAAGGTTTTTCAGAAGAAATCAAATAATTTATTTAAAAAAGTGATGTTGTAGGATAAAAGATTTTATCCTGCTCATCACTCTTTATTATCTTATCTTTTCTTTTACATAATCACATGAGTTACATTTTATCTCATCAGTTGACCTATTTTTCTTGTGAACTAACAAGTCTCCACACTCAGGACACCTATCTCCTGTTGGCGTATCCCATGTAGCATAATCAC
>NZ_JAXDSU010000033.1:0-4298 GCF_034090325.1 Anaerococcus porci | reverse complement strand
GATAAATCATTAAATATAGCTGATAAGATAAGTACAAAAAATGTAGAAAATAGTGGCTACAAGGAAATGATAAGTAGGATAATAAAAGAAAAAAACAATCCAAAAACTGGAATATCTTCTATTGCTAGCTTGTTTATTGCTATAATTTCATCAATTCTTATGCTAAGAAGGTTAAAAAATGTTGGGATTTAGTCTATATCTTAATCAAGATGAAAATTATATAGAAGAGAAAATAAATGAGTTTAAAAATTTTGATATTCTTTTTACTTCTATGCATTACCCAGTAGATGATAGGAATATGAAAAAACTTATCTTTTTAAAAGCTTTGGCAGATTCTCTTAATATTGATATTTGCCTCGATATTAATGGAGAAATTTTGAAACACTACCCAGAGCTTTTGAGAATGGGACTTATATTAAGACTTGATTTCGGTTTCGACAAAGAAAAAATAGTGAACTTATCTAAGAATAATAGGATAGCTATAATTGCTTCAAGTGTTTCACGTGAAACACTTGAAGCAATTAAAGAGCTTGGAGGAAATTTTTCTAACATTTCTGCTTGGCACAATTACTATCCTTTAGAATTTTCTGGACTGGGAGAGGATGATTTTATAGAAAAAAATAAAGTATTGGAGAAATTTGGACTTGATTTATTTGCATTTTTTCAAGGAGATAAAGACTTTAGAGGACCCTTGTATAAATCTCTTCCAAGCCTTGAAGAGGATAGGTTTAAAGACCCTTATTATTCATATCTTAAGCTTAAAAGATTTTATAAGATTAATAACTTAGTATTATCTGAAGGCTTAAGTATGAAGAACAAAGGATATATTGAAGCTTTTGAAAAGAAAGGAATTATTAATCTTGATCTATACTTAAAAAAGGGATATGAAATTAATGAATTTAAGGTAAGAAGTGATATAAGCAAATATATTATAAGAAATGAGAGAACTTATAAATTTATTAATGAAGTTTCAAATAATTATATAAGAAAGGGAGATTTTCTTATCCTTAATAAGAATTCGGGAAGATATTCTGGAGAGCTAGAGATAGCAAGGCTTGATTTGGGACTTAGTAATTCTAGAAATGTCATAGGAAGAGTTTGTAAAGAGCATCTAGCTATACTTGATTTAATAAAAGGAGATGATAGAATTGCCATCAACAGAAAATAGAAATATTAATTCAAAAGATCTTGATTTGAAATCTACAAGAGAAATTATTGAAATAATTAACAAGGAAGATCAATCAATAGCAAAAAAGGTAGGTCAAAAAATAGGTGAGATAGAAAAACTTGTTGATGAGCTTGTAAGAGTACTTAACAGGGGTGGTAGGCTTTTTTATATAGGAGCAGGTACAAGTGGAAGACTAGGAGTTCTTGATGCAAGTGAAGCCTTACCTACCTTTTCAGTAAATCCAAATCTTATAAACGGAATAATTGCAGGGGGTGATAAGGCATTAAGAAATCCTGTAGAAAATGCAGAAGATAATGAAGAAATGGGAAAATTGGATCTTATAAAAAATCAATTTACTAAAGAAGATATGCTAGTAGGAATAGCAAGTTCCGGAAGAACTCCCTATGTTATAGGGGCATTAAAATATGCAAGAGAGATTGGAGCAAGCACAGGCTCTTTATCTTGTAATCTAGACTCCTTAATTTCAAAGTATGCAGACTGTCCTATAGAAGTAGATACAGGAAGTGAAATTCTTACAGGCTCTACAAGAATGAAGGCAGGAACTGCTACAAAAATGGTTCTCAATATAATTTCCACAACGGCTATGGTTAGGATAGGAAAGGTATATGATAACCTCATGGTAGATGTAAGAGTATCAAATAAGAAGCTTAGAAAAAGGGCCATATCCATTATAAAAGAAGTGTGTGAAGTTGATGAAAAAAGGGCGGAAAAACTTTTAAACGAGTCACAAAATTCTGTTAAGTGTGCCATACTTATGGGACTTAAGGATATAAAAAGAGATGAAGCTTTAAATATTTTAAAAGAAAATGATGGATTTTTAAGAAGGGGGATACAATGACAGATGATAAAAATAAAATTATTGCCCAAAAATTAGTAAGCTATTTTGGAGGAGAAGATAACTTAGTTGAAGTCATAAATTGTATGACAAGGGTAAGAGTAAAAGTAAAGGATCAAGAAAAGGTTTCTTTTGAAAAGATTGAAGAGCTTGATGGGATTATGGGTCTTGTAAAAGGTGATCAAATCCAAGTAGTAACAGGGCCTGGAAAAAGCGAAAAGATAGCTCGTGAGATGGCAAATCTTACAGCAGCTACATTCACTGAGGAAAGTGAAATAGATATAAGAACTAGGGAGAATAAAGAGAAAGTGAAACAAGGACAAAAAGATTCTGCTTTTAAGTCCTTTACTGCAACAATAGCATCGATTTTTGTTCCACTAATACCAGCCTTTGTAGGTGCAGGTCTTATTGGTGGTATAGCCTCAGTCTTACAAAATTTGATAACTGCAGGAAGTGTGAGCGGAGAAACATATGTATCAATACTTCAAGTCTTAAATATAATAAAGACAGGACTCTATGGATATCTTAATGTATTTATTGGTATAAATGCTGCAAAAGTATTTAGGGGTAATGAAGGACTTGGTGGAGTAATAGGAGGCATGATTTACTTATCTGCAATGAATCCAGATAAGCCTTTAAAAAATATCTTCTTAAACTCACCACTTCTACCTGGACAAGGTGGAGTTATAGGGGTAATACTTGCTGTATTTATCTTAGTTAAAATAGAAAAGAACCTAAGAAAAGTTATACCAGATGCTCTTGATATTATTCTTGTACCAACAATTTCACTTCTTTTAACAGGTATACTTACAATGTTTATTATAATGCCTATAGCAGGTCTTATATCAAATGGACTTATAGGAGTAATAAATGGAGTAATAAAGCTAGGAGGAGCTTTCTCAGGATTTATACTTGGTGCAGTATTCCTACCTATGGTAATGCTTGGCCTTCATCAAATCTTAACACCTATCCATGTAGCAATGATTGAAAGCCAAGGTGCAACTTACCTTCTTCCAATTCTTGCCATGGCAGGAGCAGGTCAAGTTGGAGCGGCTATAGCAGTTTTGGTAAAATGTAGAAAAAATAAAAAGCTAATAGAAATCGCTAAGGGAGGACTTCCAGTAGGTATACTTGGTATTGGAGAACCCCTAATTTATGCCTTAACCCTTCCAATGGGTAAAGCCTTCATCACAGCATGTCTTGGTGGAGGAGTTGGAGGAGCTATAATAGGAGCAATAGGAAATATAGGTGCAACAGCCATAGGACCAAGTGGACTAGCCTTGATTCCATTAATATACAATGGAAGAGCTTTTGGATATATCCTTGGACTTCTAGGAGCCTATATAGGAGGATTTATCCTAACTTACCTATTTGGTATAGATAAAAAATATGTAGAAGGTGAAGACCTTACAGGAAGTAAGGAATTTAAATTTAAGTAGGAAATATATTAAAATTGAAAAAATATAAAAATAAAATCTTAAATCTGATAGTTACCCTCTTTACTGTACAAGGCAGTAAAGAGGGTGTTTTAATAAATATAGTTATAATGTCTAGGAAATTTAAATTTGATAGGGCTTTTCAAAAATAGACTTCAAAATTAAGTTTGCTTGAGTTAAATCTATATTTCTTCAATTCTTGATATATATATATATATATTTAAAGAAATGTTACCTTATAATTTATCATTAAGACATAATTAGAATAAATATTGTTCTATTTTAGTTATACTTCAGTTATCAAAACCTTGAGTTTATCTATGTCATAGATAAATATCTTTTTTAAAAGTTATTTTTAAGAGTCTAATACAGTTTAGTCTCTTTAAAAAGATTTAGTCTAACTTTTAAATAATCTTTCTAACCCTTCTATTTTCTCAAAGCATTTTTTATTATATAATAAATATTATTTATTGTTATACAAGTGTATAAAAATAAAATTTAAGAAAGTGAGGAAAGTATGCATAGTATTAGAAATTTTCATCAAAGTCATCCCTATATTTTTATAATTATAGAGATATTTGTAGTGTTAATTTTATCTACTCTTTTGGAGATTTTTCTTGTAGGATTTATAGGGGAAGATTTTATTAGAAAACACCCTTATATTGCAAATTTACTTTCTCTTATCATAGTATTGATGCTGGCTTTGGGAATTAATTTCCTACTTTTAGGATATATAAATGATAAATTTTATTTTGTGGTAATTGCCCTTCTTGCAAATAATATTTTAGAAACTAAAAGAAAGCTTGATAGAAGAAATTAATATAAAAAATGGACTTTT
>NZ_JAXDSU010000009.1:0-10555 GCF_034090325.1 Anaerococcus porci | reverse complement strand
TATTCATAGTCTAAATGCTCATCTAATTCTGCTTTTAAAAGCTCTTGCATTGTATCGCCTAAAAGATCTTTTAGTGCTTCTTGAATATCTTGTGCACTTTGAGGCTGATATTCTTCAATTAACATTTTTGCTATTTTACTTCTTCTTGTTTCCGGTCTTTTTCTTGGCATAAAAATTCCTCCTGGTTAGTTTTTCTTTACCCTAATCAGGAGGTTTCTATACACAAAACTTTACACAGTCTCAAACGGAATGTCACCTGTTGATTATAGATTACATTCCGCTTAAAATATTATTAAATTATTCCGTGTTTATGGGTTCAGTTCATTTCCTCGTCTTTTTCTAATTAGTTAATTCTACAACTACATCTTTTTTTTAGTCTATTTTTTCATATTCTTCAACTATTTTTTCAAATAGTCCACTTCTTTCGTCTTTTTTGATTTCTGCAAAGTGTTCAATGGCCTTTTCTATGCCATTTTCTTTGATATAATCTTGTATTTCTAATGCTTTTTCATCTTCTTTGTTGTCATATTTGAAGGCATAGGCTATGGCTTTAGCAAGATAATCATATTCTAGATTATTGTCATAGGCTGATATTGCAGGACTTACTAGCCTATCTGTTTTACCTAGCTTTCTTTGTGGATCTCTTGCAACTCTAGCTACTTCATCATGGCTTGCTGTCTTTAGAAATCTATTTAATTTTGATTCTTTGAATTTATCTAACTCTACTTTATCAAATCCATATTTTTTGATTAGTACTTTTGATGATTCTTCCATTAGTTTTTTAACATCCGAAAGAATTTCTTCATCTCCGAAGGCCTCATCCATCATTGTGTAGCCTTTATAGTAACCAAAGTAGGATGTTGCTGCATGAACTCCGTTTACTAGGAAGAGTTTTCTTTCTAGTTCTTCGTCTATGTTTTGGGTGTATTCAGCATCTTTTATTGGTTTTGATGTTGAATCTTTTAGTTTTGTTTGTTCAATTACTGCTTCGAAGTCGTCTGAAATTTCTACTACTGACCTTCCATCTACTGTTTTATTTTGTACAATTCTGTCTGTTACTGTGTTTGGGAAAGTTGCAAGGCTATCTACTTCTTCTTCTGTTAGACTTGTGTTTTGTAGTAGGTGTCCTTTTAAGATATCACTTGCTCTGAAGGCATTTTCAAAGGCCATTATGTCTACTTTTGGTGTAGATGGGTCTTTTTTTTCAAGGCCTTTTGCTATAATCTTTGATGTTGAGTCTAGGTTTTCTACTCTTACTGAGGTTGTTATGATATCAGCTTTTGTAATTGCTTCATAGATTTTTTCAAGATCTTCATCTTTACTTGAGCATAGGGCTGATACATTTTCAAGTTTTATAGCTTTATTTTCATGATCCATTAGTTCTAGACCTACATATCCATCTTCATTGATTTGGTCTACTATTTTGTCAAATACATCTACAAATATGAGTTTGTAACCTGAGTCGTGAATTATTTTTCCAAGTAGCCCACGACCTATGGCCCCTGCTCCAAATTGAATTGCTATCTTCATATTTATTCTTCCTCTCTTGTTAAAATTTCATATATCTCATCTTTATTGGAGTTTTCTACTAAGGAATTTACTATCTCTTCTGTGTTGATATTATTTGCGACATTAGCAAGAATTCCTATATGATCATCACCTTTTCCAGCTATTCCTACTATTAGTTTTACTAATTCTCCGTCCCAGTCTACTCCATTTTTACTTGTTATTACTACAAGACCTGATTTTTTTATCTCTTTTTTAGTTTCATTTGTTCCATGTGGAATGGCAAGACCTATGCCAAAGTGGGTAGGGGCTTCTTTTTCTCTTTGAAGCATACCAGCTTCATAACCCTTATCTACATAGCCTGATTTTTCCAATAATTCTTGAACTCTTTTAATGGCTTCTTCTTTATTTTCAAATGTTTCATCTAAAATTATATTATCCTTTAATAAGATAGTATTTTTCTTTTCTTCTTTCAAGTCAGCTATTTTTTGAGTTTCTTCTTTTACTTCTTCTTTGTTCTCAACTTTTGCTGTACTTTCTGCTTCTTTAAGCCTTTCTACAACTTGATCATATTCTGGAGCTTGCATGAAGTTATTTACTGAAACATGTATTGCATTTGGAACGATTTGTTTTGCACGCTCTGTAAGATCTTTATGGGTTACTACAAGGTCTACATCTTTTGGAAGATTGGCTATAGCTACATTTGTTATATCTATTCCTTCTAATAATCCTGCTTCTTTTAGTTTTTTCTTTAAGATGCTTGCTCCCATGGCTGATGAACCCATTCCTGCATCACAAGCAAATCTTATCTTTGAAATGTTAGCAAATGACTTTTCTTCGTTTACTATTGCTGTTTCTTTTCCAGATTTATTAGCTTTTACATCTCCCTCTGCCTCATCTAAACTTTTTGAGCTTTTAGAAGTTCTTAATATTACTGAACCTATAGCAAAAGAAATGACTGTTGCAACTAGAAATCCTAGGATTGTTGCAAGGTAGGAGCCTTTTGGAGTCATAGCAAGCCAAGCTAGAAAACTTCCTGGTGATGGGCTTGCTACAAGTCCACCATTAAGGAGTTCAAGAGTAAAGGTACCTGAAGCTCCTCCCACTATTGTTGCAAGGATTAGTTTTGGATTCATAAGGATATATGGGAAATATATCTCATGGATTCCACCGAAAACTTGAATTATAGCTGCACCTGCCGCTGATGATTTTTCTCTTTTATTACCAAAGATAGAATAAGCAAGAAGAACTCCTAGTCCTGGTCCTGGATTTGATTCAATCATAAATAGGATTGATTTTCCAGTATCTGCAGCTTGTTCTAATCCTATTGGTGTAAAAATACCATGATTTATGGCGTTATTTAAAAATAGGATTTTTGCTGGCTCTATAAAGATGTGAACTAAAGGCAAAAGTGATCTTTCTAATAAGAAATTTATTCCAGCTGCAAGTAAGCCAGTTAGACCTGATATAAGAGGTGCTACAATTACATATGATAAAAGGGCTAAGCCTAAGGCTAAAAATCCTGCAGAGAAATTGTTTACAAGCATCTCAAAGCCTTCTGGAACATGTCCTTCATAAGCATCTTGAAGCTTTTTAAGTAGCCATCCTCCCAAAGGTCCTAAAAGCATGGCAGCAACCAGCATTTTTTCTTCTCCTGCTGCAGCTATTGCTCCCATTAAAGCTACTACCCCTACTACTCCACCCATTTTAGGATTAATAAGGTTTCCACCTGTATAGGCTATAAGTGCTGGTATAGCATATCTTAGAAGTGGATCTACTATCTTGTTGAAATTTTCATTTGGTAGCCATCCTGCTGGTATGAATAAGGCCGCCATAAATCCCCAAGCAATAAGTGCCGCTATATTTGGCATTACCATGCTTGAAAGGAATGATCCAAAGTTTTGGACTCTAGATCTTATACTTTTTTCTGTCATAGTCTCCTCCTTTATTTATTTATTATAATTATACCCAATAAATAAATTAATAACTTAAAAAAAAACCTGCCTATAGGCAGGTTTTTTAATGAAAGATTCTAATTTTTATTCTTTAAATTCTTTATTAATTAATAATTAAAGTTTGCAACCTCAAAGAAATCTTGTGGATGTTTACAAGCAGGACAAATCTTAGGTGCTTTTTTACCTTCGTAAAGGTATCCACAGTTCCAACATTTCCAAATTACTTTTTCTTCTTTTTCAAATACTGTTCCATTTTCAATATTATCATGAAGTTTTTGATATCTATCTCTATGAGCTGCTTCTACTTTAGCAATATGTTCCCAGCTTCTTGCTATTTCATCAAATCCTTCTTCTCTTGCAATTTTTGCAAATGATGGATACATATCTTCAGCTTCTTCGTTTTCTCCATCGATTGCACCTTGAAGATTTGTTAATGTATCATGGTATACAACTGGAAATGCTGTATAATCTGGGTTTAATTCGATTGCATCAAGTTTAAATTCTTCTTTAAGATATTTATAAAATTGTTTAGCATGAACTTGTTCGTTTCTTGCTGTTTCCTCAAAGATTTGTTGAATTTGAACATATCCTTCTTTTTTAGCGATTTTTGCAGCAATTGTATATCTCATTGTTGCTTGTGATTCACCAGCAAATGATGTAATTAAGTTACTTGCTGTCTTTGTTCCTTTTAATGATGTCATTATATGTACTTCCTTTCTCTTGCGTTACTCAAATACATGTTCTTGTCATCTCTACATTAATTACTATATACCTTTCTTTAAAAATGTCAATAATGATTCTAAAGTTTTAATCATTCTAAAATAATGAAAATTATTATCATTATCAACTACCTTTTCCTTTATTATTTTTTATAATTGCTCATATTTTGGGTATAAATAAAAAAAGGAGGATTTGTAATGAATATAGATTTTACTAATGTTGACCTTACAGGTCTTGACTCTTACAAAGACAAAAGTCTCGATGCATTCAAAACTTTAATCGAGAAAACAGGAGAAGGTAGTGACTTTTTAGGTTGGATTGATAGGCCAGTTGACCTAGATATGCAAGAATATGAAAGAATAAAAAAAGCTAGCAAGAAAATCCAAACTAATTCCGATGTACTTGTAACTATTGGTATAGGAGGATCTTACCTTGGAACAAAAGCTATAGATTATGCTATGGCAGGCTATTTTAGAAGAGAAAATGGTACTCAATTAGTATATGCAGGACATCAACTATCTGGCGAATACCTCTATGACCTACTTGATTTTCTAAAAGAGAAAGAATTTTCTGTAAATGTCATTTCAAAGTCTGGTACTACGACAGAACCAGCTATCGCTTTTAGATTTTTAAAGGAAATGGCCGAAGAAAAATATGGTAAGGAAGAAGCTAAAAATAGGATTTTTGTTACAACCGACAGACAAAAAGGAGCTTTAAAGGATTTAGCTACTAAAGAAGGTTATGAAACTTTTGTTGTACCTGATGATATAGGCGGAAGATTTTCAGTAATTTCGGCAGTAGGTCTTCTTCCTTTATGTGTAGCTGGAGTTGATATAGACAAATTTGTTGATGGTTTTAAAAATGGTCGCAAAAAATATACTATTAATTCATTCGAAGAAAATGATGCTATAAAATATGCAGCTATTAGAAATATGCTTTACGAAAATGGTAAGGATATAGAAGTTTTAGTAAACTATGAACCTAAACTTAAGTATATTTCAGAATGGTGGAAACAATTATTTGCAGAAAGCGAAGGAAAAGATGGCAAGGGACTTTTCCCAGTATCTGTAAATAACACTACAGATCTTCACTCCCTAGGTCAAATGATCCAAGATGGCAAAAGAAATATATTTGAAACAGTTCTTAAGGTTCAAAAACCAGATAAGGATATTACAATTAAAGAGGATTCTGATAACCTAGATGGTCTAAATTATTTAGCAGGAAGAGACCTTTCTTATGTAAATGAAAAGGCCATGGAAGGTACAATCTTAGCCCATATCAAGGGAAATGTTCCAAATATTCTTCTTACTATAGATGATGTATCTGAAGAAAGTTTGGGAGAACTTTTATACTTCTTTGAAGTAGTTGTTGGAGTAAGTGGCTATATGCTTGGAGTTAACCCATTTAACCAACCAGGTGTAGAAGAGTATAAAACCCAAATGTTCAAACTTTTAGGAAAACCAGGATATTAAATAAAAAAATAAGACCTCAAAGACTCTTTGAATTAGAGATTAAATAAAAACTAAATTAGGAAGTCTTTAGGTGGAATGATAAAAGGCTATGGGTTTATGATTCATAGCTTTTTTCTTTGTTATATAATAATTAATATCTTCTAATTACTTGACTAATAGAGGAATGTATAGGAATATGTATAGAAAAGTGAAGGAGAAAAACATGAAAAATCAAGAATTAAAAAGACAAAGCTTTATAGAATATACCTAAGAAAAATCAAAAAATTAAAGACGTACTTTTAGATATGGCTAAAGAACACTCATATGAAATTAAAGAAAGAGGAGACCTTGAAAGAAAAAATAATGATGCAAAAGATTTTCTAGATATACCAATTTGATCTTTAAAGAGAATGCTTAAAGAAGATTATGAACTTGGAAAGATAAATTCTTAAATAAACGAAAAAGGCCATGAACGAATCATAGCCTTGAATTATTACATATCTTTTATAGAAGATTTTATATGTTCTCTTTCTTCGTTTGAAAGATTGTATTTATCAAAAAGCTGTTCATCAATTTCATTAATAGATTTTGTCCAGTCGATATCTGACTCAGAAGTAAAATCTTGAAGTGGAACAAATCTATATACTATTTGAGTAGTGTTTTGAGATGATTTAACCAAAGTAACCATAAATCTCAAGAATTTACTTTCTAAATATTTTTTAAGATTCTGTGCTTCTTCGATTGTTTCAAACTTTCCAATTGGTATTAATGAATCCGTACAGGCAGATTTTTTCTCGCCGATATATGGTTGACCAATCACCTTTTTATCAGTATGAGGTGCTCCAGCAGATTTTGATATGAAAACTTTATATGAGTTAAAAATGTCAACATTCTTCTTTATTTTATCTTCTATGATATACCTTATTTCATTAGCTTTACACCTGAGTTCGCAAGCACCTTTGAACATATAAATTGATGCTACTTTTTCCACAACACTTTGTTTCCCAATAATTCCGAAGGCATTTCTTCCTTTAGTTATTTCAGTTAAAGGACGAAATTCTTCTTTTTTTACTTTTTTTAGGATGCTAAACTGATATTCGTCTGTAAGTATTACATCTATTCCTTTTATAAATAGTTCTCTTTTTTTATGAATACTATTGCCATTTGTATGCTTTATAAAATCTAATTCACCAATATGTTTATTTGATGATATAAAATGGCAAATCCCCCCTTTAATTTCTACAGAATTAAAAATGTCATTAGTATCTTTAGTCAAGTCCATAATATTGTGTAAAATTTACTAGCACAATTTGTATAGTTATTCTATAATATTATACCAGTTTGTACAAACTAATTTTCACATTAATGTGAAATCATTCCTAAAATTTGTAAGGAAGTACATGATATTAAAGAACTTAATCCAGAAATAATTAGAACTTTTGTAGATGAAATTCATGTAGAACAATCAGAAAAAGTTCAAGGAACAAATCTTAAAAGACAACAATTTGGTTTTATTGGAACTTCATCGGTAAAATCGACATATAAAAACCGGCATAAAGGTTAATATCTTCATGCCGATTAAATTTAATGGAATTAATCCCTAATTAAAATCCACAAATGGATCTTATTTTTACTTTCTTGTAAATAAAAGCATAAAAGGAAAAATTCATCTTTATATTAATTAAACACAAAATAAGAATAAATATATAAAAATAGGACTGTTGCACAATGAATCAATCATTTAAAAATCATCACAAACTCCTCCACTATTATTTGACATCCATAAGCGGCAGGCTATTATAAGTTGTCTATAAATAACTTGTAATGATATAACAATAGAAATTCATATTTTTGCAACAGCTCCATCACTTATTTTTGTCAGCATATTTCAAAGCACCACCTAAAATAGCATTAATGAAGTCTCTTGATTCGTAGATTTTATAGTAGCTTAGTTTCTTATCTAAGATAAGTTTAGCTGTATTTTCTTCTATAGTTTGGTTTTCATTTGAAAGTTCTCTTACAAAACTTTTATGAAGATTTTTGTCTTTTGGGTTAAGGGTGTCAAATACATCTATGTAGCAAACATTTTTGACGTCAACTTCTACTTCAAGTCCATCACTTACCTTTTTTATATCTTTTACTGAAACTTTGAGATTTGCATAATTTGCCTTTAAGAATTCTTTTTGTTCAGGCAATTCACTAGAATATGATTCAGATAAGACTTTGTTGATTTTACTAACCTTATCAAAATACTTCTCTTGAGCTTTTATATCTTGTTCTTTTATACTAAGTACGGCCTTATCAATAGACCTTTGAGGAGTATTATAGAATTTTTCATATAGGAAAAATGGAGATATAATAAGTATTCCAATGACTAAAAGCCTAATGATTCCATTTCTTTTATTTTTCTTTTTTCTTATATTTTTTCTTTTGTTCCTATCATGTTTTTGATAGGGAGAAGTTTTTCTTTCTCTTGATTTTTCAGCGAAAATTTCACTTCTTTTTTTCTTAGCCATGATTTATCCTTTTAACAAATAATTTTCTTTTAAATCCCTATTATTATATAATTAAAGTGGTGATACTATGAAAAAACAAAAATTAATAATAGCAGATATATTGGCTCTTATTTTAAGCCTTATCATGATATATTTACCCTTATTTACAAATAAAGAAACTTTTTCCTGGATATATTATTCATATATTACGGCTTATTTTGCATCCATTTTTTCAAATACTAAGGATAGAAAGGTCCTATTCTTTTTCATTCCTCTTATATCTTTAAGTTTTATAAGAGCTTATATAATAGGATTTGACCCTACTAAGCCTAGAATTTTACTTAATAATTTATCTGAAATAATTGCATCTAATTACAAAATAATATTGCATATATTTATATTATATCTAGTAGAAAGGATTTTAACAAAAGTATTTGGAGCCTACTTTACAAAAATATGCGGGATAATATTATTTATCCTTTATTTACTATGCTTTAATACATCTTATCTTAAAGGTTTAAGTCCTTTCAATAAATATATGTTTTTTGGCTTTATATACTTTATCTTTGCAAGAATTAACCCTTCAAAAAAGATAAACCCTTATCTTTACATAATAGCTTTTCTTATCTTTATAATTGAAATTTTTATTATAGATAAGACTAAGATTTTTATAGGATTTTCTATAGGTTTTCTACTCTTAACCTATCTTATTTTAAAGGCTGATATATATGAGATAGGCTTTGAAAAGTACTTTTTAAATTCCCTTTTGTATCTTTTTGTACTTATTAAATTTCTTTTAGAAAATCTTTTATATCTTTCTAATTTAAACCTATATATTTCAGCTACTATAATTTCATTTTTTATAAGCATAATTTTTTACCAATTTAGGATAAAGATTTTTGACTATCTTTTCTTGGGAGTTCACAAAGATAATGCTAAAATAATAAAAAGTAAAAAAAGAGCCTAGTTATTGAATCTTAATTTAGATTTTAAAAAAATTATTCGAAAAAGTATAAAGCTATAAGTATAATCTATGGACTTTTAATGTGCTATTAATTTTTAAATAAATAGCATAAAAGCTTTAATATAATTTAAAAATTGGGGGATATTATGAATCCAGACATAAATATTACTGGTATAAGATTAGAAACAAATTCGCTTATTCTAAGACCTTTTAAAAAAGATGATCTTAAAGATTTTAATGAATATGCAAAAATTCCAGGTGTTGGGGAAATGGCTGGTCGGACTCATCACGAATCTATAGAAGAGTCATCAAAAATTTTAGATATGTTTATTAACGGAAAAAAGACTTTTGCTATAATCAAAAAAGAGACTGGTAAAGTTATAGGTTCATTTGGCATAGAAAAATATAAGGAAGAACTTGTTGGAGAAAAATATAAAAATTTAAAATGTAGAGAAATAGGCTATGTCTTAAGTAAGAATTTTTGGGGTAAGGGCTATATGACAGAAGCAGGTCATGCAATCTTGGAATATTGTTTTGATACTCTAGAACTAGATGCAGTATTTTGTGGATATTTTAAAAAAAATACTCAATCAAAACGTGTAAGTGAGAAGTTAGGTTTTAATTATTTATTAGAGCATTTTTTCTACACTAAATATGGAACTAAGGAGCAAGCAATATTAACTGTAATTCATAATAGCCAACGGAGAAAACAGCTTTAGATATTTTGTTAAAGTGATTAAGAAGACTATAGGAGTGTTGACTAATATTAACTTATCAATTAAATCATCTCTTTTAATTTGAGGAATTTCTTGTTACTCGGGATTATTTATCGTTAAATCTGTGATAAATAATTTAGTATCTTATAAAAATCCTAAAAAAGAATAATATTAAAAAAGTAAGCTATATAATATGTTTTTCTATAGTACATCATTTTATTTCTTATTTTGTTAGTATTTTTTCTTGGCATAAGCTTTATCCTAATTATCTTTTTAGCCTAACTATAAGATTTTTATACATAAATTTTACACAGTCATGTAAAATTAAAAGGGCTATGAATTCAAAGATTCATAGCCCTTTCAATTTGCGTCTAAAGACTCCTTTAATTATTTAATTTATTGAGTCTTTAGATGCTATTTTTTAAAGAGGATTAAAGTATTACTATTATTATTTTCTTTTTTTACTTATAAATAGTCCAAGTATTGCACTAAAAAGACTTGCTAGGGATAGTTTAAGTGAGTCGTGACCTTCTGATCCATATCCTTTTAAAAGAACCATTTGTCCAAGTCCATCCGTATTTAGGTAAACTTTTTTAATCCCATCAAGACTTGTTAAGAATGGATTTTGGGCTTGAGAACCAAAGTTCATGGCTATTCTTTGACCTACTAAGTCTTTTACGTATTCATGACCCATTGGGTTATTCATTATATCCCTATAGGCTATGGCTCCATCTTGCCAGTCGATTTT
>NZ_JAXDSU010000020.1:0-6451 GCF_034090325.1 Anaerococcus porci | reverse complement strand
ACGAGATCTGACCATATTTCTGGTACTAAGTTTGAAAGAGCACCTATACATCCTGAACCACCTGTTGAAAGGTTATATAAGAATTGGTCATCAAATCCTGAGTAAATTTTTGTCTTATGACCTTCTGTAGCTCTTAGTAGCCTATTAGTGTGAAGTGGGTCTAGAACTGAATCTTTAAGACCTACTATATTTGAGTTTTCTTCAACTAATTTAGCATATACTTCACCACTTACAGAGTAACCACTTCTAGCTGGAAAATTATAAATATATAAATTTCCCTTAACTTTTTTTGCTAATTCATTATAATATATAAAGATTTTTTCATCATCCATGGCAAAGTAATATGGTCCCATAACCATAATACCTTTATAGCCTATTTTTATAGCTTCATTGCTAAGCTTTACTGTATCTTCAAAAGAAGCACAATTGCTTCCAAAATATAAATCAACCCTACCCTTTGTATACTTGTAGTAGTCTTTAGCAAATTGTAATTTATCTTCATAGTCTAAAACTGTAAATTCTCCAGTACTTCCAAGTACTAGAATTCCATCAACACCACCTTCAATAAGAAAATCTATGACTTTCTTATTTTCTTCGAAATCCGGTTTTTCATTTTCATCAAATATTGTAACAACTGGTACTATTATTTCACACATAAAGTCCTCCTAAAAATTCAATCCTATAACACCATATAAAAGTACAGAAACTATGGATCCTGCTATTCCTATCAATAACTCATATGGTAGTAATTTTAATCTTTGTTTTATTTTCATATTAACAGAACCACAACTTACATGAAAGAAACTACCATGAGGTAAGCTATCAAACCAAATTGTTCCTGTATATATCATCTGTGCTGCCTGTAATGGAGCAACTCCTGAAGCTAATATTGATTCTCCGAATATATTACCTCCTACAGAAGATCCTGCCGTAGCAGATGCCGTAGCAGCTCCCATAGTAATACCTGCAATTGGAGCTAACATAAATCCTGGTAGACCTACGTGTTCAACAAATCCTATTACAACTTCTTGGATTGAGGAATTTGAAATAATTCCAGAAATAGTACCAGTTCCTAATAGAAGTAACACAACACTACTCATCTTATCCAATCCTAAAGTAGATAGAGATATAAAATCTTTATATTTGCCCATTGCAAGACATCCCACAATACCTCCTACTGGCAAAGCAATTATAGGATCAATTTCTATTCCTGCAATCGGTCTAAGAACCAATAGAGATATAGATACAATCGGACCAATTATTGAGGCAAATAATCCAGGTTTATTTTCTAATATTACTTCCTCTTCATGTTCGCCAAATAAATTTCCTTTATTTACTAGCGTTCTAGATAAAATTATTGTTGCAATAGCAACTGCTATACCAGGTATAACACCAGCTAGCATCAAACTGGTTAACGGTACATTAAAAGGCTCTGCTGCAGCAATCGTATTTGGATTTGGTGACGCCAACTGTCCTCCTTTAACTCCACCTATCATAGCAAATAAAATAGCTAATTTTGATACTTTTGTTTTTTTACCTATTTGTATTCCTATTGGAGATACTGTTAACACTGAAACATCTCCAAAAACACCTATCCCTGTTAATATAAATGTAGAAATAGTTAATGCAATTAATGAATTTGCTTCACCTAATTTTTTTACTATTGTTTCAGCAATTGTACTAGCGGCTCCTGAGCCCATGAGTACACCAGCTAATACTCCTGCCGCTATAATCCTTAATATAGCAGAAGTCATGCCAGAAGCGCCGCCCACCATTATACTCAATGTTCCTGAAAGACCAGCTCCACCTACAATTCCACCTACTAATGCTCCAAATAACATACTATAAGATGCAGGTATCCCAACGATTATTAAAAAAATAGCTATACCTAACGCTAATAAAGCACCTAATAAAGTAACTTCACTCATTTCATGTACGCTCCTTTCATACCTGATGTAGCACTCTCTGTATATTTTTTAAAAATTCCTTTTCTATTAGATAAATTTGGGGGTGTCCACTTTTTCTTTCTTTCCTTCATAATAGACTCTACTTCATACTTATCTACTTTTTCCCCTTTTATTCCCACTATATTAATAGTTCTATTATTAATATCTAACTCAATTAAATCTTCATCTTCAATAAACGCTATTGGTCCTCCTGTGACACCTTCTGGAGATATATGACCTACGCAAGGACCTCTTGTAGCACCAGAATATCTCCCATCAGTAATTAATACTGTTGATGAATTTATTCTTGGATCACTCATAATAGCTTCAGTAGTCATATACATTTCCGGCATTCCCGAACCTCTTGGACCTTCATATCTAATCACAAGTACATCGCCTGGATCTACATTCCTATCCACTACAGCTTGATTGCAATCTTCTTCACAATTAAAGACTTTTGCTTTTCCTACATGATACATCATATCTTCACTTACAGCTGAATACTTTATAACCGCTCCATCAGGTGCTATATTCCCCTCAAGAACAGCTACCGATCCCTTTTCATTGCTTTCATTAATAGGTGTTATGATGTCAGATTTCTTCAAACCATAATTTGCAAGATATCCAATATTTCTTTCATAAAAACCACTAGATTTTACAGCATCCAAGTTTTCCCCAAGAGTATTACCAGTGACTGTTATAACGTCTAAGTTCAAATATTCTCTCAGTTCTTCCTGAACTGCCGGAATCCCTCCTGCAAACCAAAGTGTTTCAGCTGGATATCTTCCACTTGGTGCAACATTGCATAAATGAGGAATCTTTTTGTTAATTTCATCAAATTTTTTTACATCTAATTCCCATCCTAAAGCATGTGCTAAAGCTGGCAGATGTATCATGGCATTGGTAGATCCTCCAATTGCAGCATGAACAATTATAGCATTTTCAAAAGCTTCTTTAGTTAATATATCAGATACTTTTATATTTTTTTCTTTTAGTCTCATTACTGCTTTTCCAGCCATTCTAGATGTTTGTTGAATATCTATCATTGTTGCAGAAGATAAAGCTGTAGTCGGTAATGATAGTCCTAACGCTTCAGATAAAGCCTGCATTGTATTTGCTGTCCCTAAGAATTGACATGCACCACATGATGGACAACCCGTTTTTTTGTATTGCATTACTTCAAAATCATTTATCTTGTTTTGTTTCTTTTGTAAAGTAATCTCTCCACCTTTTCCAGATGTAGTCATATAAGGTCCTGGTCTCATTGTTCCCCCAGGAACGAATACAGTAGGTATATCTAATCTTGCTGCCGCTATTAAATGAGCAGGAATTGATTTATCACATGATGAAACTAACACCATCCCATCCCAAGGATGCACATTTCCATGAATTTCAACCATATCAGCAATAATCTCTCGTGAAAGTAATATATAATTCATTCCATTATGTCCTTGAGCTATGCCATCACAGATATCAGTAATATGGAAATCTACTGGTTTACCACCGTTTTCTATTATTCCTGTATTTATTTCTTTAGTTAATTTGTCAAGATGTATGCTCCCTGGATGTGACTCTCCAAATACATCATTTACCATTATTAATGGTTTTTCAATATCATCTTCAGTCCATCCCATGCCCATTCTTAACGCGTCACTTTGAGCCCAAATTTCTCTGATCTTTTTAGCTTTTTGTGTCTTTTTATTCATAGTAATTTCTCTCAATCTCGATTTTTGTTTAATAAATTATAATCTATCACTCCACCTTTTGATCCAGAAGAAGCAACTCTAGAATATAAACCTAAATATCCTGAGTTGAATTTAGGCTCAGGTCTTCTCCATTTACTTAATCGTTCTTCAATAGTTTTATCGTCAACGAGTAAATTTATACTTCTACTTTGTATATCTATCTCTATTTCGTCACCGTTTTCTACTATTGCTATAGGTCCTCCTTCAGCAGCCTCAGGGGATATGTGACCAACAAACAATCCATTATTAGTCCCTGAAAATCTTCCATCTGTTATTAAAGCTGTTGATTTTCCCAAACCTCTTCCATATAACAATTTCATAGCTTTAAACATTTCTCTCATTCCAGGACCACCTTTTGGACCTTCATATCTTATAACAACACAATCTCCTTCCTTTATTTGACCTTCTAGAATTGCTTTTTCTGCTTCTTCTTCTGAATTAAATACAACAGCTCTACCTTTAAAATGATCTAAACTTCTATCAAAGGCGCCAGGTTTTGTAACTCCTGTATCAGGGGCTAAATTTCCTCGTAAAATTGCTATTCCTCCATCGTAATCAAACGGATTATCTAATGGTCTAATTACTTCATTATTTTCTTTAAATGGATAAAAATGATCTTCAATATTTTCTCTTACAGTTTTACCTGTTACAGTTAACTGCTTAAGATTTAAGTGATTATCTCCAAGATTTTGCATAATCCTTACTACTCCACCTGCTCTATAAAAATCTGGAACATTCCACTTTGAAGATGGATTAACGGATGCTAACCTCGGTGTATCATAAGAAAACTTGTTGAAAGTATCTAAAACATCAATATCTAATTCTGCTTCTATGGCAATAGCAGCTAGGTGCATTACAGCATTTGTGCTTCCACTCATTGATGTACAAACTTTTATAGCATTTTCTATGGACTTATTAGTAATTATTTTTCTTGAAGTTATATCTTTTTTAAATAATTCCATTATGTAGTATCCCGTATCTTGTGCTATTTGTAATCTTTTTGCACTTGTAGCAGGTATGATACCACCATCAGGAGGAGTCATTCCCATAACTTCAGATAATGCACACATTGTATTTGCTGTCCCCAAAAAAGAACAAGACCCACAAGAAGGACATGAATGATCTTCTAATATCTTATATTGTTCTTCAGTAATTTTCCCTGCAGCTAACATTCCTAAAGCTTCCATGCTAGAAGTTTGATCGGATTCTCTTCCATCAAATTCAATTCCTCCATCCATAGGTCCACCTGGTAATAAAATAGCTGGTATATCTAATCTAGCAGCTGCCATTAACATTCCAGGTACAATTTTATCGCATGATCCTAATAAAACGATACCATCGAGTGCATTAATTTGTGCCATAGACTCAATAGAATCAGCTATCAATTCCCTTGATGGCATTATATAATTCATTCCAACATGACCTTGACCCATTCCATCGCAACCACCAATTACACCGAATTCTACAGGAGTTCCACCATTTCTGTATATACCGTCTTTTACTCTTTGCGCAACTTGTCGCAAATTATAATGCCCTGGAACTAGTTCACTCCACGCATTAGCGATTCCTATTATAGGCTTTTTTAAATCCTCTGTAGTAAAACCCATAGATTTCATTGTGGCTCTATAATATTGATTTTCTGTTCCTTTTAAAATTTTATCACTATTTTTCTTTGGCATTTTTTGACCTCCTTATAATTTAGTCACTTTTAAACGTTAAAATTACCTTACTTATTTATTTCGTATATACGAATTTAGCTGTATATACGAATTACTTGTCTATAATATATCGTATAGGAAAACACTTGTCAAGTAATTTTTTAAAATTAGGTGCTAATAATTTTAGCTATACATAAAAACCTGCTAACAAAAGTCAAGCTTAACCTGAAATTAATTTCAGGCTATTTGATTTAAATTAGTGCATGGCAAATAAGCCGAAGTAAATAATCGGCTTTTTTTAGTATTTTTCCAAATCTTATGCTACTTTTAATTCTTTTTTCTCGGCTTTTCCTTCTTTTTCTTTTTTATCATGTAATTATATATTTCGTTTTCTGGATTTTTAGCACTCATCATACATTTCATTGCCTGGTAGCCTACTTTTCTTAGTATTGTGTTTCCTCTTTTACTTATTTTCCTTTGGTCTGCTTTAAAGTTTCCTGATTCATATGGCAGTGCGTCTATTCCAATAAAAGATATTAGGCTTTTTTTGTTTTTAAATTTTGATAGGTCTCCAAATTCTTCTACTATTTGTACTGCTAATTTTTCTGATATGCCTGAGAATTTTTTTACTTCTTGATATTCTTCTAAGGGCTCGGATATTTCTATCATTTATGATAAAATGTTATTTAGAATCTGATTTATTTGTTTTTTCAGGTTTATTCCTTCTCTGATATTCGTTTCTATTTTTGAGTTATAGGAAGGCTATGTTGAGATACTATCCTCTGCTAATTTGTAAATGGCTTTTGCTTTATTTGCATTTGGATGGTATCTCTTTTCTTTTGCCCACCTTTTATATTCTTCTACAAATTCTTCTTCTGTTTTTTCTAATACTAAGTCTTTATGCCACCATTTTTTTAAAAAGTCTAATAGTTTGTCTTTTGAAAAGTCTCCTTAATTATGTGGAATTAGTGTTTTTATGCCTGGAAATGTTTGATGTGTTATTTGATCTACGTAGTTCATTTGGTTGATTCTTAGCTCCATGTAACATTGGTAGCTTCTGTTTAATTCTTTTAAAACTCTGTAGTTTTCTTCATCTACCTTG
>NZ_JAXDSU010000058.1:0-56639 GCF_034090325.1 Anaerococcus porci | reverse complement strand
CTGGCTTTGGGAATTAATTTCCTACTTTTAGGATATATAAATGATAAATTTTATTTTGTGGTAATTGCCCTTCTTGCAAATAATATTTTAGAAACTAAAAGAAAGCTTGATAGAAGAAATTAATATAAAAAATGGACTTTTACCATATACAATTAAGTTTTGGGTAAAAATCCTCTATGTAAATAGTCTCAATTAAGAGACTATACAAAAACAATTTCTCATAGTGTTAACGATAATTGTCTTGCTCTTTCATTGTACTCAATATTAATACAAAAAGCAAAGGCTTTTTGATTTTCCTTGAATCTTTGATATTAGTGTATTATACTTATAATGGAAGAATTTCATATTTTATAATAAGGAGATTTTATGAAAAAAAGTAATGGTAAAAAATGGATAGCAATAGCAATAGCTATTTTGTTATTCGTAGCTTCTAGTCTTGTTAAAACTAAAAGTAATGAAGTAACAGAAAAAGAAAGTGAAAAGATAGCCCAAAAATATTTAGGATCTTTTAATCCATTTTCATCAACTGCTAACAAAAATATAATAGAGGGCTCTGATACATCCAAAAAAATTGCAGTAATAACTTATAAGGGTGCTATTGGAGATGGTCCAGTATATGATGCTGTTATGGAGCGATTAAAAGAAGTAAAGGAAGATGATACTGTAAGGGGGGTCATCTTAAAGGTTAACTCTCCAGGAGGAGCAGTTTATAACTCAGAGCAAGTTGCAAATAAGATAAAGGAAATCCAAAAAGATAAGAAGATACCAGTTTTCACAGTTATGGAAACAATGGCTGCAAGTGGAGGTTATTATATTTCAGCTCCAACTGACAGAATATACGCATCTAATGAAACTCTTACAGGCTCTATTGGTGTAATTATGTCATCTATGTCTTTTCAAGGACTTTTTGAAAAGTATGGTATTAAGCAACAAAATATTACTACTGGTAAGATGAAAGATGCTGGAAGTTCTGGAAAAGATATGACTGATGAGCAAAAGAAATATTTCCAAGATCTTATTAATTCTTCTTTTGATAGATTTATTAAGCTAGTATCTCAAGGCAGGTCTATGAAAGAGGATGATGTAAGAAAGCTTGCTGATGGAAGGGTTTATGATGGAGCACAAGCCTTAGAAAATGGACTAGTTGATAAGATTGGTAATTTTGATACAGCCTTAGCTGATATGAAGAAAGAATATAAGCTTGATAATCCACAAGTCTATGAATATTCTGATGAGATGGCTCCATTTTCTAAACTCTTATCAAAGGGACAAGCACTAATAGGAAAAGATTCCAAGTCTGATCTTGCAATTTTAAAGGACCTTATGGATAAAGATTCCCCTGTACCTATGTATTATTATGGAAAGTAGGCTTTTATGGAAAATGTAGAAAAAACTCAAAAGACCATTTCTATACCTAAATTTGCCTATGCAGGCTTTTTTATAAGACTTGTTGCCTTCACTATCGACTCAATTATAACAAGCTCTATAGCAAGTATTATCATTACTATTTTTTCTGTAAGTAGTGAGTATACCCTTATGGGTCTTGAGGTAAGATTACTTATGACAACAGTAATTAGTCTTTTTTACTTTTTTATCCTAACTTACCTTAATAATGGCCAAACCTTGGGTAAAATGGTTGTAGGGATAAGGGTTATATCACTTTATGATGAAAAGTTAAGCTTTTTTGATTGCCTTATTAGGGAGGTTTTTGTAAGGTATATCCAAAATTTCCTTAAGATTTTATATCTTATAATAGGATTTAACCAAAATAAGCAATCTCTAGCTGATATAATGGCTGATACTGTTGTTATCAAGGATGATGTGGTAGATTATTTATTTGAATATTAAGATAAGTTAAGTTTTTTGATTTAATATAATAAAATAAGTAAGCGTAAAAAGCGACTAAGAAATAAAGAATTAGGCCTTATCTTTCAATGTATATGGAAAGAGGGTCTTATTTTTTTGCTCAAATTTAAAAATTTCTAATAATAATATAATTATGTTTCACCCTTTTTTTAAGACACTTCTTGTGGTATGATTTATTAGTATGAAAATGAAAACCACAATATATAGTGGAATTAACATAAAAATAACAATATTTAGGGGTAGATATGGAAGTTAAAAAAAGAGATGGTACACTTGTAGAATTTGAAGAGGAGAAAATCCAAAGGGCGATTTTTAAGTCTTTTAGGTCTGTGGGTACTAGCATAAGTGATGAAAAGTTAAAGAAGATTTCTTCAAATATTAGAAAAATTGTTAAAGATAAGTATCCAACAGATCATATAGTGACAGTTGAAGAAATTCAAGATTTGGTTGAGCTTGAACTTATTGAAAATAACTTCTATAAGGAAGTTAAGTCCTATATTCTTTATAGAGCCAAGCATACCATGGATAGGAAAGTTATTTCTGACTTTGAAAAATATATAGATGATGATTATACTTTAAAAATAATAAAAAGTATTAATAAAGAATTTGATAATCAAAGATACCCAATTGACTCTTTATTTATGAAGTTTGAGTCCTTTACTAAAGCTAATATGACCAAGGAAAGTCTTTTAAATGCCCTAATTAAGGCTGCAAGTGAGCTTACAAGTAAGGAAAGTCCAGATTGGGAGTTTATAGCAGCCCGCTTTATGATTCACCTTTTAGATGAAAAGATTAAATTATCTGAAGAAAAGTATGGCATTGTTGATTTCAGATCTAAAATCCAATTCCTAACAGCAGAAGGTCTTTATGGTAAATATATAATAGAAAATTATACTAATAAGGAGCTTGAGGAGTTAGGAGAGTATTTGAATTATGAAAGAAATAAACTCTTTACTTATTCAGGTCTTGACTTGGTTTTAAAAAGATATCTGATTAAGACTTATGATGATGAGCATATAGAAAATGTTCAAGAGATGTTTATGGGGATTTCTATGCACTTAGCTATCGGAGAAAAAAACAAGGTTCATTTTGCTAAAAAGCTTTATGATATCCTATCAAGCTTAAAAGCAACTATGGCAACTCCAACTATGACTAATGCTAGGAAGCCTTTTAACCAACTTTCATCCTGCTTTATAGATACAGTTCCAGATACTTTAAAAGGTATATACCGCTCTATAACAAATTTTGCCCAAGTTTCTAAACACGGTGGTGGTATGGGACTTTACTTTGGTAAGGTGAGGGCCCAAGGTTCTGATATTAGAGGTATTAAAAATGTTGCAGGTGGAGTTATAAGGTGGATAAAGCTTGCCAATGATACTGCAGTAGCCGTTGATCAATTAGGTGTAAGGCAAGGGGCTGTGGCTTGCTATTTAGATATATGGCACAAGGATGTACCTGAATTTCTAAATCTTAGGACAAATAACGGGGATGATAGAATGAAAGCCCATGATATTTTTCCAGCAGTTTGTGTACCAGATTTATTCTGGAAAGAGTGCAGGGATAATATAGATGGGGACTGGTATATGTTTGATCCTCATGAAGTTTTAACAAAGTATGGAAGATCTATAGAAGATAGCTATGGAGATGACTTTGAGCAATTTTATAAAATCTTAGTAGAAGATAAGGATATTTCTAAAAGAGTTATATCTATAAAGGATATGATAAGATTATTAATCAAGTCATGGACTGAAACAGGAACCCCCTTTGTCTTTAATAGGGATGCAGTAAATAAGGCTAATCCAAATAAGCATCAAGGTATGATTTATTCATCAAACTTATGTACAGAGATTGCCCAAAATATGAGTCCATCCGAGACTGTTTCTGAAGAAATTATTACAGAAGAAGGAGAAATTGTAATTGTTAATAAAACAAAGCCTGGAGACTTTGTTGAGTGTAACCTTGCAAGTTTAACTTTAGGAAATATTGATGTAAATAATAAGCTTGAGCTTGAAGAAGTTGTTTCAACTATAGTTAGGGCTTTAGATAATGTTATTGACCTTAATTATTACCCAACCCCATATGCCAAAGTTACTAACAAAAAATATAGGGCTATTGGTCTTGGCACAAGTGGCTACCATCATATGCTAGTCAAAAATGATATTAAATGGTCTGAGGAAGAAGCCCACCTTGATTTTGTAGATAGGGTTTATGAGGATATTAATTATTTTGCTATAAAGGCAAGTAATGAGATAGCTAAGGAAAAAGGACCATACAAGGTTTTTAAAGGTTCTGATTGGGATAATGGAGATTATTTTACATCAAGAGGATATGATTCTGATAGATGGATAAAGCTTAAAAAAGAAGTTCATGAAACAGGTTTAAGAAATGGCTATCTATTAGCCATAGCTCCAACTGGTTCAACCTCTATTATTTCAGGTACTTCACCAGGAGTTGATCCAATTATGAACAAGTATTTCTTAGAAGAAAAAAAAGGCGCTATAGTGCCTAGGGTTGCTCCGGGACTAAACACCAAGACTTTTTGGCTTTATGAAAATGCCTACAACATAGACCAAAATATATCTATGAAGGCTTGTGGAATAAGGCAAAGACATATTGACCAAGGTCAATCTGTAAATATTTATATAACTACAGACTATACTATGAGACAAATCTTAAATATTTATCTAACAGCCTATGAGGCTGGTGTTAAGTCTTTATATTATGTAAGGGGTAAGTCTCTTGAGGTTGAAGATTGTGAGTCCTGTGCATCATAAATATATTTTAGAAAAATATAGAAAAACATATTTTGGTATAAGAATAATAAGATTTTAAAATTAATTCTTTGCTTTTAGGGTGGAGTAAGGGGACTATTCTTCCTCGTTTCTCCTTCCCTAAGAGTCCACATTTTTACCTATTAGAAACGACTTTTGCACAAGAAAGCTTTAGTAAGAAATTTTGTTTCTTTCATTTTTGTAAAATTGCAAATTTAATATAGTTACAAGCTTTAATTTGTTTTTATAATATTGGGGTAAAAGGTATATGAGAGTTTAGGAATTTAGGAGGATATTATGGAAGATAAGTATAATGAAGAGGTGTCTAAAAGAGGGATTTTCAATGAAGATGGTGATATTGAACTTTCTAAAAGAAGGATTATAAATGGTAATACTACCAATTTAAATGATTTTAATAATGTTAAGTATACTTGGACTAGTGATTGGTATAGGCAAGCTATGAATAATTTCTGGATTCCAGAAGAGATTAATTTAAATCAAGATATTAAGGATTATAGGAATTTGACTAAGAATGAAAAGAAGGCTTATGATAGGATTTTGTCTTTTTTAACCTATCTTGACTCTATCCAAACAGCTAATTTGCCTAATTTACAAACCTATATTACTGCAAATGAGATTAATCTTTGCCTTGCCATCCAAACCTATCAAGAGGCTATCCATTCTCAATCTTATTCTTATATACTTGATTCTATTTGCTCACCTGAGGAGAGAACTAGAATTTTGTATCTATGGAAAGAAGATGAGCATCTTCTAAAGAGAAATACATTTATAGGTGATCAATATAATGAGTTTATCAAAGATGACAGTGAATTTAATCTTATGAGGGTTTTAATTGCAAATTATATTCTTGAGGGGATATATTTTTATTCAGGATTTTCTTTCTTTTATAATCTAGGTCGTAACGGAAAGATGCCAGGTACTGTGCAAGAGATAAGATACATAAATAGGGATGAGAATACTCATCTTTGGCTATTTAGGTCTATGATTAATGACTTAAAATTAGAAAGACCTGACTTATTTACAGAAGAGCTTAAGAATTTTTATAGAGATTTATTAAAAGAAGGGGTTGAGCAAGAAATAGCATGGGGTAATTATGCTATAGGAAATGATATAGCAGGACTTAATTCTACCATGATTGAGGATTATATCAAATATTTAGGAAATTTAAGGGCCAAGGGACTTGGTCTTGATAGATTATATGAAGGATATGATGAGGAGCCTCAATCTATGAAATGGGTAAGTGAATATTCTGATCCAAACCAAGTTAAGACAGACTTTTTTGAAGGAAAGGTATCAGCATATTCTAAGTCATCAGTAATTGAAGATGATCTATAAAATATAATACCTAAATAAAAAATATGTAAGTTTTTAAGATAGTCTAAAATTTTGTATAGATAAACCTCCTGATTGTGGTAGAGAAAAGCCAATCAGGAGGAATATTTATGTCAAAAAATATTCGATTCATATATTTGATTTACAAAATAAGTGGACTAAGACTTCATATATTCAAAATATCCAATAGCTATAAGAAAGCTAATATATATTACAAATATAAGGGAATTCTTATAGACAAGTAAGAAAAATACTTAAAAACAAAACTAGATTTCACTTTACAAAAGATTATTATTTGGCAGAAAGACTAAATTCAGCTATCTTATCATAAACTCCATCTGTTTCTTTTCCAGATTCTACATTTCTTTTTGAAGATGTTAGGGTGAAATTTATAAGTCTACCATCCTTTAATTCATCTAACTTTAGGTCAGAGAAGGAACTATTATATAAGAAGGTTACTTTACCATCTTCACTTGTTCTTTGATCTAATTGAACCTTATGACCATTTTCATCAGTACCAATTAGCTCATATGAATAAGCTGGATCAAGATTATCAACCACAGCAGTCATTGTTATTGGATTTATCTTCATAAGATTTATAGAGGCTCCATTTTCAAGCTTATAATCTTCTGCAAATATTTTATTATCTTCATTAACAATATTTGAACTTGCTTTTATTGAGACAACTTCACTTGAAGTTCCACTTGATATATAAATATCTATATCGGCATTATCAAGTTTAGGAAAATCCTTATCAAAAGTTATCATAGATTGATTTACAATAGATTCTCCATCATCAGCCATTCTAGCTGAACCACTAGAACCCCAAGATTTAAAGCTTTCTCCATTGACCTTAATCTTATATATATAGATATCATTATCTATTTCTTCAATAGCTTTACCATTTGAAGAAGATAGGATATTTGCAAAAACTCTATTATCTTCAATAACAAAGTTTTCTAAAATTAATTCATTACCACCAAGCTTAATTGGCTTATGAAGCTCTGTAACATACTTATAAGAATCTGGACTTGCTCCGATTGTTTCCATCATTGTAACCTTAATATCAGTAGCAAATTTAGAAGCTTCAGTTCTTACAGGTTTGATTGAAAGACTAGCTACAAGTATTAAAGCAGCTGCAAGAGCTACAAATTTTTTCCTTGATGAGTTTTTCTTATATTTTGAAGCGATTTTTAACATATTTTCATATTCTATTTGGTCAAGGTCCATTTTGCTTTCATCAAATTTTATATCATTAATCTTATCATAAATATTATTCATAATCTCCTCCTATTTTTTTTCTTAATAGTTTCTTTTTTCGTGAGATTTTGTTATAAAGCTTATCCTTGGATATATCATAAATATTTGATATATCGTCATAGCTGTATCCTTCTATAAATAACTTCCTAAAAATTTCCCTATCATCCTCATCGAGCATAGCAAGTATTTTATCTGATTCATCAAAATTAAGTTCTTCATCAGACTCGAGAACATTTGCAAGAGTATCTATATTTATAGACTTATGTTTAAGTTCTTTTCTTAGAGCATCTATTGCCTTATATTTTCCAATACCTGCACACCAGTTTTTAAAAGATGATCTAGACGGGTCAAACGAGTCGATATTATCCCAAATGGCTAGGAGGGAATCATTTAAAACTTCCATTCTCAGCTCTTGATTGAGAGAAAGGCTCTTATAGATACTTGCTTTAAGAATAGGTCCATAAATTTTAATAAATTCCTTAAGTGAGGCTTCATTTTTCTTTTTAATTCCTCTTATGATTTTTTCTTCATTCATATATCCTCCTTCACCTATATATTCGTAAGGAATTTAACTTTTCTATCATTATAGTATATTAAAAAATTGTTCACTCTGATATTTTGACAAATTATATTCTATATTATATTACTTACATATTAAAAATAAAGACAATTAAATATTAATAGATGTTAAGGATAGGAAGAAAAGACAAAAAAGTATTATAGATTATAGTTTAAAGGATTGAGAAAATAAGGGAAGAAAGTTTCAAAGTTAATTTAAAAATATGTATTATAAGAGAAGATAGTGTGTAAATACTAAAATAAGAAAGTATAGGGGTAGTTAAATAAAATTACAGCTTTGATAATATATTAAAGGATTATATATAATCAATTTGAATTAAAAGATAAAAAGTATTTTGAAGATAAATTTTCAGTTTATTTATCGAAATCAAGGCATAATACAAACACAAAAAGCATTCTACCTTTAATGATATTAACTTTCCTAAATCATTGGATATTATTTATAATATAAGAATAGAAAAAGCTATTTTAGATAAAATTTAAATTATTTAGGAAAGGTCTAAATTGTAGGTAATTATTTTTATAACTTAAAAATTACTGTAATTAATGATTAAAATGTACATTCTTATTTAGCTAAAAATGTACATTTTAATCACTAGTAATAGTGATGAATTATCGGCTATAAGTATACTATCTATAATAGTAACTTAATAAAGGTTGGATAAGCTTATTATTGTTTTTTATTTTTACTATTTGACAAATACAGCTTTTAAATTCTAATCTATATTAGAATAAAAACTTTTTTCAATAAAATATATTCATATTAGCTGATGATATTTATTAAATCATATACACTATTATAAATAAAATCAGGTTTAAATTCAGATTTATCAACCATACTTATAGTGCTTTCTCCAGATAATACTAATATAGATATAGCACCAGAATTTTTTGTAGCCAAAATATCTGTATATAAACGATCACCGATTGAGCAAATCTTATCGACATTAATATTTAATTTATTAGACAAAAGTTTAATCATAAAAGGATTTGGCTTGCCAATTATAATATCAGGCTGCCTACTTGTAGATTTTTCTAATAAAGAACAAATGCTACCACAATCAGGTGCTAGCTCACCATGAGGTAGAGGACATACTAAATCTGGGTGTGTGGCTATATAAGGTACTCCTTTTCTTATAAAATGTGTGGCTTTAAGAAGCTTAGCATACGTAAGCTCATTATCATAGCCAACAACAACTACATCAGCATCCTCATTGTTTATTTCTATGCCGTAAGAATTCAATTCTATTTTTAATGCTTCAGTTCCAACAAGATATACCTTTTTTTTAGGATATCTTTTTATAAGATACATACCTGTTGCCATTCCTGATGTAAATACATTCTCTTTTTCACAAGAAAACCCCATAGATTTAAGAATCTTAACATAATCTGATGATGCCCTTGAAGAGTTATTTGTTAAATAAACAAATTTCTTACCTAAATTTTTTAAGTGTTCGACAAAATCTATAGCGCCATAAATAAGCTCATCACCAATATAAATAGTTCCATCTAAATCTAAAATGAAAAGTTCACACTCTTGCAAATTTTTAAATGTCTTTTTATTTATGCTCTCTCTTTTCATATCTTAATTAACTTTTACCTTTTTTATAATTACTTTCTAATTTGTATGCACAAAATATGCCGACAGTTGCAGCTAAAATAATGTATAGACTTACATAAACAGTGTTTCCATTTCCTAATCTAATTAAATATTGACTAATAGTAGGTGCCAAACCTGCAACTAAAAAACTAGGCACATGATAAACAAAAGATATACCTGAATATCTTAATTCTGTAGGAAAATATGAAGACCATAAAGAACCCAAAACGGCCCAAATTAATTGGTAAATAATACTCCATGCAACTACAATTGCAAATAGTATCCATATAAGATTTCCACCACTATTTTCCACCAATTTTAAGCAAGGGATAGATGCTATAATCACAAGAAGGCAACCCAAACTGTATGTCTTTGTATTTCCAATCTTAGAATTTACATGTCCTCCCAACATGGTAAATGGAATACTGAATGCACAAGCTAATACTGGTATCCAAAGAGTATGTCCTGTAGACATATTGAGATATTCTTCACAATAACTTAAAATCCATACTATACAAACATTATACCAAGTGCCATCTATCCAACGAGTACCACAACCTAAAAGTAAAGTTCTCCAATAATTCCTAAGCATGTAACCAAGGCCAATTTGTTTTTCCTTGTCTTCTTCTTCCTTACTTTCAAGTTTTGCTTGAGCTTTCTTAAAGTCATCTGTTTCCATCATATGACCCTTTAGTAGTACAACGATAATACTCAATACAATAGCTAATAAGAATGCGAAACGCCATCCATATGCTAGATAACTTGCTGAGTCCATTAAATAATAAGGAATTAGCAAGAATATTGAAGCCAAGAGAAGACCTATAGGCATACCTATTTGAGGAAGAGCAGAAACAAGGTTTCTCTTATTCTCAGGCACATTTTCATAAGCCATAAGTATACTTCCACCCCAAGTTCCTCCACGTGCAAAACATACCAGCATCCTCATTCCAGCCAATACTAATCCTACCCAGCCTCCAATCTTTTGTGCTGGAGGTAGAATTCCTATTACAGATGTGGCAATTCCCATCATTAATAAGGATGTATACATTGTAAATTTACGTCCTTTTTTATCACCTATATGTCCAAAAAATATTGCACCAAAAGGACCAGCTATATAACCTATTCCGAATGATAGGAAAGAAAATATTTTAGCCATTGATGGACTAAAATTTGAGAAAAATACCTTATCGAAAACCAAAGCAGCACCAGTAGCATAAATCAAGAAACAATACCATTGTACAGAACTTTCATATAAAGTTATACCTGCTGACTTACGAAATCGTTTCATCAATTCTTCTTCTGTTTTTTTACTTTCTTCTTTATCAATACTATTCATAACACTTCCTTAAATTTATTAATATTTATATTCTTTAGTAAATTAATGTTCACCTTCATAATATTTAAATGGAAAAGGACCAGAATAATCAGCACCAGCTGGTATAGTTGATACATAACTATTTATTTGATTTCCATTAACTAATTCATGTATTAAATAGCCTGGATTTCCTAAATAAAAGCGATCTCCTCCACCTTTGAAGTTATCTTCTTTTTCTTCTTTGCTTACATCTTTACCATCTTTATCACGAAAATCAACTTCCATTTGCATAGCTATAGAAGGAGCGACAACACAAGGTATACCTTCCCATACTGTTGACATAGATACATGTAAATGTCCAAGACATAATTTACATTTTTTAAATCTCTTTAATAATTTAGCGAATTTATCACTATTTATAAAACCTTCGTCCATTGCTGTCATACCAGTATCAAACGGAGGATGGTGAGTGAATACTAATGTTGGTTTTCCTTCATCCTCATTGGCTCGAGTCTCTAGCCACTTTTCGACCTCTTTTGATAAACCACCAAAATGAGTTTCAGGAATAGAGGTATCTACTACAATTATTCTAACTGGATAATCTTCAAGAGAGTAACAAATATAAGGTTTGATATCCTCTTTAACAGGGGCTTCATTTCTAAATATGTCTAAAAAGAAATCTCTTTTATCATGATTGCCAGGAAGTATGTAAGAAGGTCTTGGTAAAGCGTCCAATGCTTTTTTCACATACTCATAACCATCTCTTTTTCCACCTTCCGATAAATCCCCAGACACCACAAAAAATTCAGGAAGTTTAAAATCTTCTAATTTTTGAAAATACTCAACTGTTTTAGTCAAAAGCTTAATAGTATCAGCTTTTTGGAATGATAGTTTTCCATCACCCCTTACATGTGTATCAGAAATTTGAAAAATACGCATTATTTTTTCTCCTTAAATTTTATAATTTTTAAATGAATTTAAATTAATTACTTAGCTTATTATTATTATCAACAAAATATGCAATGATTGACCCTCAATTTATAAATTACACCTCCTTTGCATTGGGATCGTTTTTTTATTGACCATTAAATATTTTCTGCCTTTTAATTTTAAAAGGTCATAAAAACACAAAGCGAGCAGGTTATTAACTCTACTCGCTTCTCCACAATAATTTATTTTTCTTATACTATATTATACATAAGATAAAACTAAAGTCAAATAATTTCATAAATAATTTCATATTTTTATAAAAAAGTTATGCTTTATAATATCAGACTTTTTTTGTAAATTTTCTCATTGTTTATTTATTAAATCTAAAATATAGAATTTTCTGCAATTAAACATTTCTTATTTTATTTTTCAAATAAGTCTTCCACTCATGATATAGCTAAGAAATTATCTTTTGTTCTCATTTTTTAGGAGTATTAGGAATTTTAAAAGTTTTCTATCACTTTAATCCTTAAATTCCATAATTTAAAATTCTTTTACCATTTTTATTTTGAATTTTATAATATATTTGCAATTAAAAACTGACCCAAAAGTTGTTTTTAGTCCAACTTTTGGGTCAGTTTTTAATTCACATTTTATTAAGTCTTAAATTAGTTACTTCGTAAAGTTTCTATGGCAGAAAGCTTTGTTGCCTTTATGGCTGGTAGGTAGCCTGCAAGGATTCCTACCAAAGATGAGAAGGAAACTCCCAGAATAGCAAGCCAAATCGGAATTAGAAGTTTAAAATTTTCACCTGATGGATCAGCCATATTTCCTATAAAATGGTTTATAATAAGGGTTATTAAAAGAGATGTTAAAAGACCCAAAAGTCCACCAAAAAAACCTATAAATCCCGCTTCTATCAAAAACATAGACTTTATGTCAGAGACACTTGCTCCAATTACTTTCATTACTCCAATTTCCTTTTGCCTTTCATAGATTGACATAAGCATGGTATTGATTATTCCTATTGCTGATACAAAAAAGGCAATTGAACCAATACCACCAAGGATAAGCATGATATTTTTGCTCGCCTTATTTATATCTTCTATCATCTGTATAGATGATGATGTTTCATAACCCATAGATTTAACTTCATCCTCTACACTACTTACATTCTCATACTTATCACAAACTAAGCTTACTGATGTAAAGAGTTCTTTATTATTTCTTTGGCCATTATCTGAATCAAGACTTTTTAATTCAAGTTTTTGATCTTCTTTTTCAAGTGACTTGAAAGTTTTTTCATTTATATAGACAGTGTTTTTATCTAGGAAAGATTTATCATTTAGTATTCCAACAAGCTTTATATCAACATCTATATTTTGAGGCTTTGATCCATTGTTTATGGAAGGTGATGGCAAAGCTTCACCCCTATATCCTAAAGTAAGCTTATATTTTTGACTTAAAGGCTCAAGCTTATCTACAGGAACTTTTTGGTAGTATTGTCCCATTTTTTTAAATTTTGATATTTTTACATCACTTCCTATAAGCATGGATAAATCATCGGATGAGTTTAAGGCTCTTCCCTGTTCTATCATATCTGGTTTTATTTTCTTAAATATATCATCAGGTATAAGCTTAATGCCTGAGTTTGCTTGTAATATAGCTTTATTATCACTTTTAAGTTTTATATCAAAGTAGAAGTCCTTGTAAGGGATTACATATTTTACATGATTTATTTTTTTTAGTTTAGAGAAAGTTGATTTATTGATTTTATTTCCCATGCCAGAGCTAGTTACTTCAATATTTTCTATGCCACCAAAAGACTCAATCATATCTTTTTGTTCTTTGTCCATGGCAATAGCAAGTGTTAGGAGCATTATTATAGAAACTGTTCCTATAAGAACAGAAAGAATTGTAAGAATAGTCCTTGATTTTCTTCTTAGTAGATTTCTAAATGAAAGGGACAATCTATCACTAATCTTCATCTATATTAAGCTCCTTTTCCCTCTTCTTTTTTCTTTTTCTTCTTATAAAAAATACTATTAAGAAAATTAAAACTAGGAAAGTTCCCCAAGCTATAGGTGATTTATAAATTGGTCTTTCTTCACTTACAGGAATTTGTTCTCCATTCTTATCAATTGGGTTTCCTTGGCTATCTAAAGGAGTATTTTCACTAATTTCTTTGGAGAATTCCTTCTCTTCTGTATGGGTCTGTCCTGTTGAGTCTTCATAGCTTATTACAACTTTTCCTTTGAGAATTTTTCCCTCATTAGCAGTTACATTAAAAGAGTAGGTGTCACTTGCTCCTTGGGCAAAATTTCCTATAAAGTGGCTTTTTTCATCTACTGAGAAACCATCACCTTCAACCTTACACATAAGATTTGTTAAATTGTCTTTTCCAGTATTGTAAATATTTAGGGAAATATTTGATGGTTCACCTTGAAAAATATCATCCATGCTTATATCAGATGTTGATATAGATGCGGTTTGAACTACAGGAATACCAATAGTTTCAGTGCTTTGATATTGGTTACCCAAATAGTCCTCATATTCAAAGTTTACATTCATAAGATAGTTTCCAGCCTTGGCGTTGGGAAGAACATTCATAGTTAAAGACTCTGATGTATAGTTCCAAGGATAAATTGCAGAGCGATAAAAAGTATTAGACCTTCCTACAGGAGAAAATACAGCTGCATCTGTAATAGTATTGTTTTCACCTCCACTAGGAGTACCTGTATTTTGACTATTTCCTTGATCAATATTAACCTTTAGGTTGTAGATGGTATTTTCCGCATTTGTATTGTATAGGCTAAGATTCAGGGTGAAATTTTTTCCAGCTTCTACCATTTTTGGTTTTATTTCATAGGATGAAATAATTAATTTCGGTTTGTTTTTAATAGGGTTTTGCTCTTGGGGTTGAGAGTTGTCTGTATTGCTTACTTGATTATTTATTTCCTTGTTCTCTTGCATTATTTAGTACCTCATCTATGCTTAGTTTTTCGTGAACTTTTTCTATTTGACCATCTCTCATAAAAAAAGTCCTATCTGCAAACTCTGTCATTTCCTCATCGTGGGTTACCATGATGAGGGTTTGTTTATTCTTAGTTATCATCTCTTTAATCATATCCATTATTTCAAAGCTTGTTTTAGTATCAAGGTTTCCTGTAGGTTCATCTGCAAAAATTATTTTTGGATTTGATACAAAGGCTCTTGCTATGGAAACTCTTTGTTGTTGACCGCCAGAAAGTTCATTTGGCTTATTATAAATTCTTTTAGAAAGTCCTAAATCCCTTAAAATCTTAAAGGCTTTCTCATCTCGCTCTTTTTTCCCTATTCCCATAAAAATAAGGGGAAGAGATACATTCTCTAAAGCTGTAAGATGGGGAAGAAGGTTGTAGGATTGAAAGACGAATCCTATATTTAAGTTTCTAAACTTGGTTACTTCCTCTTCATTTAAATTGTTGAGGGAAATATTTCCAAAAGAAATTTCACCGCTTGTTGGTCTTTCAAGTCCTGCAAGGCAATTTAGAAAGGTTGACTTACCAGATCCTGATGCACCCAAAAGAGCAATAAACTCTCCCCTTTCTATAGAAAGGCTGACCCCATCTAGGGCTCCTATTAGATTGTCTCCAATTTTATAATTTTTTTTAACATTTTTTATATTTATAAAAGCCATAGTCCCCTCCATTGCCTAATTTAATATAAATCTTAATTAATTATACATAAATTTTCCTAAAAATGCAATTTGTTTTAAATGGCAAAAGTATATAAAAATAATATCTTGTAAAAATCCCTTAAAAGATTTAAAAATAATTTATTTATATATAAAAGATAAGACTTAAAACAAGTCATCAATATTAAATTTATTTTCTATCATACCATTATCTAGCATGAAGTCCCTAGTTCTTTCAAATCCCTTTTTATCTTCTTCTTTTATTTCATTTGAAAAGTCATACATAGGATACATATAATCATATGCCTTATCATCAAGGTCAAGTTCTTTTTTGACAATTTCACGAGTTTTTTCAGGCTCTTCTTCCATAAAACCAAGAGTTTCATCGTGGGCTTCTTTTAGAGCATTTATAACATCTGGGTGATTATTTATAAACTTATCGCTGGAAGCTACACAGATTATAGCATCAATTAAGCCCTTACCATTTACTACTTCATTTAAGCCAGCTTCTTTTGCCTTGTAAGCTGCAACTCCACCTAAAAGTGCTACATCCAAGTTGCCAGATTCAAGGGCGGAGCCTGCATCAGGAATAGACATATTAGAAAACTCTACATCCTTATCAGTCATACCATTAAGCCAAAGGTAGGATAAAAGAAGTTGATGAAGGTTGGTTCCAACAGGGCCTCCGATTTTTTTGCCCCTTAAATCATCTTGGTTTTTGATAGAATTATCCTTAGAAAATATAGAGAAGGCTTCAGGAGCTCTTGAATACATATTTATGACTTTTAAATCTTGACCATTTGACTTGGCAAGAACAGCAGATGATCCCCCTAGACCAAAAAGTATGTCTACATCTCCACTTGCTAAGGCTTGGGTTTGGTCTGCACCGCTCGTTATCTCCTTGTAGTTAATTTTAACTCCTGGAAGGTGTTTTTGGAAAAAAGCCTTGTTTTTTTCTACAATTGATGGGACATTGAGTGGTGCAGTTACATAGCTGATATTTAGCTCATCAATGGAAAATTCATTTTTTGTTTCACGTGAAACATCATTTGATGTGGTATTGTCATTAGTGTTTTGCTTTGAACAAGCTGAAACACTTAGTATAAGTACAAAAATAGATAATATTTTTAATATTTTATTTTTCATTTTCTCCTCCTATTATCTTTTTAAAATATGATTTTAGCCCTTCATAGTTCCAGCTTTTTTCAGCTAAGTTAAGTTTTAAAACAATCTTTCCCTTTTTCATAATAAAAATTATCTCACCTAAGTTAAGGGCTTCATTTAAATCGTGACTTACAAATAAAAAACCAGTATTTGCCTTTTTTATATAAGAAAGAAGCTCAATTTCAAGTTCTTCCTTTTTTATCTGGTCAAGGGAGGCAAAAGGTTCATCCATCAAAAGAAAATCATTTGGATAGACAAAGGCTCTTGCAAGGTTTACCCTTGCCTTCATTCCTCCCGAAAGTTCACTTGGATAGGCATTTTTAAAATCGTCAAGTCCCATTATAGATATCCAGCTATCAATCTTCTCATATAAAGGTTTATCTTTCATAGAAAAGGCTATATTTTCTCTTACATTAAGCCAAGGTAAGAGTCTTGGATTCTGGAAAACAAAAGATGTTTTAAGAGTATCCTTTAAAATTTTCCCTTTATCTATGGGAATAAGTCCCCCTATAGCTTTAAGTAGAGTAGACTTTCCACAAGCAGATTGACCTATAAGGACATTTCTTTTACATATATCTATGTCAAGTGTAATACCATCAAGGGCTCTTATTATCTTTTTATCTAGATAATAGTTTTTTCTGACATCTTTAAGTTTCATTTCTTAAATCCCCTTTCAATACTATTTTTGAAAGCTTAGCCAATAAATAGTCTGTAAAAAGTCCTAAAAATCCTATTACAATTAGGGATACTAAGACTTTATCTGTTCTTGACATCTGCCTAGAAAAGTTTAAAAGATAGCCAAGACCTGAACTTGCTGCTATCATTTCTGCTGCGATAATTGACCTGTAGGCATATCCTAAAGAGATTCTAATCCCTGTATAGATATCAGGAAGGCTTTGTGGAAGAATTACCTTCTTAAATATATCCATTTTATTATAAGAAAAGCTTAAAGCCATCTCTACAAGTTCTTTATCAAATCCTAAAAAACCCTTTTTCATATTTAAAAACAAGGGAAAGAAAGATGCCATAAAGACCATGGTGATTTTTGTCCCTTCTCCTATACCAAGCCAGAGTATAAGTAAGGGAACAAGCCCCAATGGTGGGATATTTTTTAAGAAATTTAAGATTCCATCGAGGTAGGAAAAGACCTTAGCATTTAGAAAATAGCCTAAAGATAAGCCTAAGGCAGTAATAAAGGCTAAGATAAAGCCAAGTCCTATCCTAAATAGGCTCATATAGATATTGACAATAAGCGAACCATCTGCAAGCATTTCTAGGAAACTTTTTAATACCATATAAGGTCCTGGAAGGTAGATTGGTGAAAAAATCTTAATCCTAAAGACAAATTCCCAAATAACTAATATTATGGTAAAAACTATTAAGTTTTTATAAATTGTATTTTTATTTTTCATAAAATCCCTCTTTTATTTTATAACAAGTGATATACTTTATCAATAAATAAGTATTAGAATTACTTTCATTTTAATCTCCAAGCCATTTTTATATTATTTATAACGATTAAACTTAGTGTGAAAAATTATGTATATTTTTTAAAATAAAGGAAGGTAAAAAAAATCATCAAAATATTAAAATTTTAATGATAAAAATATTGACTATGGAAAGTCAAAAAAGGATAATATAAGAGTAAATATACAAACTTTTTCATTTGTATATGAGTAAAAAGCTATAATATCCGACTTTGCAAATGTAAAGGAAGCAAAGCCGATTTTTTTGTTTTTATTTGTGTGAATATGCTGGAATTTATTATAAAAGAGTATATACTCATATTTATTTAATTGAATAATTCTATAAAATAAAAAGCCAAACTTAAATTTATATAAACCAAAAAAATAAAATTTTATTTTTTGCTATGCTTACGGTTTTTATAGTTAGAGTATATATTAATAAGATATTTTACAAGATGTAGAAAGTTAATGAAATTTAAAGCAAATAGCATGTCACAATGAAATAACCACCTATCTCTATATTATAAAACTCATGCAAAGAGATTATAATAATGTATTCTTTACAATTAAAGGGAGTATATATGTCAAAGTCAATAAAAAAATCAATATCATTTTTACTAGCACTCTTTATAATAATACAAACAATCAAACCTGATTTTACTGCAAGTGCTGACAAGATAGATGTAAACACCATAAAATTAGATGATAGCCTAAAAAAAGATGATCTTACTTATCTTTCTATTGAAAAAGCTCAACAGCTTTATGATTTAAGTAATAAGGAAAGTGATAATAATAAATTTAATATAGGACTAGGAATTGATAAGAACACACGTGAATTTAGGCTTATTATAAGAGATGAACTAAAATTATACGAAGATGGATATTTTGAAAATGAAAGTCAAGCACAAGAAGAATATAATAGGGTAAAAGAAAATCTTAATAGTCAAGGACTTGATATATCAATATCAGTAATAAAAGATGAGAATGGATATAGGATAGTTAATGATAGTGCTTATGAAGAGATTGTAGATGGTAAAGAGGAAAAACCCTATGGACCTTATTATTCATATATAGACTTTAAAGTTTTAGATGACTTTGATTTTTCTAAAAATGGATATAGCCAATATGAAAAAGATAAAAATAAATTAGCTTTCAACCTAGAATTTGCAAGGTATGAGTCATTAGATCCTAGTTTTAACCTTTTCCAAATGGGTGAAGATGCAAGTATAAATATAAAAAATGATGGTCAAATATTTGCAACTATAAGCGATAATAAGTTATATATTTATGATACAAATTCCCTAAAAAATGACTATGATAAGCTTAAGCAATACCAATTAGAAAAAGAAAATAAAGAAGAAAGTAAGACAGAAGTTGTTTAAAGAAGACAACAATAGCAGCAATGAAACTAAGGAGAACACAGACAAAGAAAATTCTACATCTACTCCAAGTAAAGAAGTTATAAAATTTGAAAATGATTCTGATACTTATTCATCTTTAAACCGTACAAGTAGCAATCCTGATGTTAAAAAAAGAGCAAAAAGAAGTCTGTTTAGTTTATATAGTAATGAAAATTATAAATTTGAAATTTATAAATATGATGAAGAAGATAATAGCCCACTTGAAGGTGCAGAATTTGAATTACAATCAACAGATGGGAATTTTAAAAATATATATAGTTCAGATTCTAATGGTAAAGTTTTTATAGATAACTTAAAATCTGGAACATATAGCCTAGTAGAGAAAACAGCTCCTTTAGGCTATCAAAAGATAAGCAAAAAATGGACTGTATTTGTTAATAGTCAAGGAAAGGTGTTTATAAGTGAACTAGGAGAGCTTGCAGAAGATCCACAAATCCAATATAGAAGCAACTTGACTGATAATATAAAGATATTAAATAGCTCTGAAATCAAAAGTACGAATCCAGTAAACACATCTAATGATACGAATAAATTTACTATAGATTTGGATTTGCAATTAAACACAAGTGCAAAGGAAGGAGATTACTTTACACTAGATGTATCAGACACCCTTCATTATAATATGATTCAGCCAGATAAGCTTAATTATCCTAATATTCTTACAGCTGATGGAGTGATTTTAGCTTATCCAGTTATTAATCCATCTTTTGATATAGAAAGAGGAACCAATAAAAAAATAAGTTATGTATTTACAAATGCTATAGAGGGACTTCAATCTGTCGATATGAAACTGCATTTAGAGCATTCAGTAAATGTGAATGTGGCATATTATAATAGGGACTATGACTTTTATGTAGGCATAGGGGATCAAACATTATCAAAGAGAGTTTCTGTTGTACACACCAATGTTTCTGTAGGTAAAAATAATATATCAAATATCAAGGCTGCATATGAATATGTTAATGATCAAAATGGAAGGTATGTACAACTAGCTTATATTAATCCTCTTTCAAGGAATATAAGTGGACAAGCTCAAATACAAGTATATCCTGCAAGTTCTAATTCTCAATATATAAATACTGCTAACTTATCTGATGAAAAGACAACTATAAAATTATACAAATTTGTAGGAAATTCTCTGCCAGATGCGGTAATAATGCACCATAGTCAATTTGAAGAAGTAAATCCTAGTAGCTATACTGTTAGATACGATTATTCTTTTGCTACCCCAACAGCAATAATTGACATTAAAAACAATATAGGAACATCTACTTATCTTTTAAGAGTAGAAAGTGAGCTGGATTTAGATGTCCAAAATCCAGATAGAAAACCTCAAGGTCCAATACAAACTATAGTTTTTAGCAAAGGTGGGGATGCTACAAGTCCTAAAGATGTAATAGGTAAAACAAATGCAATCTTGGTACAAGGTTCATCTGCTAGTGGTAGTGGTGATTATGAAAAACCAATTTTAAAGGTTCCAAATAAAAAACAAATAGGCGAATTTAAAGTAATAAAAAAGGACAAAAAAGGTAATCTCTTAGCCGGTGTCAAATTTCAATTGATGGATGAAAAAGGCAATGTCAAAAGGGAAGAGAAAACAGGTGAAAATGGAGAAATTATCTTTAAAAATTTAGCCTATGGTAGGTATTGGCTAAAAGAAATACAATCACTTCCTGGCTATATTGTAGATAAGAAACCTATACCAATCAACATAGGTACTGAATTCTCTACCAAAATTGAAGAAGGATATGTACCTAAAGATGTTTCAGATTTATTTATATTAGATAAGAGTAAGTCTTCTATGATATCAACAGAAAATGATGAAAATATTGTAAAGCCTAATATGGGAGAAGGAATATCAATAAATCTTTATTATAAATTAGATCAAAGAACTAAAATCAATCCAGGAGATACTTTTACATTAAAGTACTCAGATAATGTAGATATAGATGGGATTGGTTACTTAGGAGATGATCAACTAGATATTTATTCTCAAGCTGGTAAACTTGCAAGTGCAAAGATAAATGAAGATAGAAAGTCTATTACCTTTACCTTTACCGATTATGTAAAATATTATAGTGTTGATTATATAAGTATAAATACACATATGTATATAGATAGGCTAAAAATCAAAAATGATACATCAAATGTTGGAATAAGTGCTTCAATAGCAAATCAAGTATTTTCTGATTATATAAATGTAAGTTATGAATCTGGCTATGATCCATCTGTAAAGGTAAAAAATTATATGACCAAGCTAAATATTTCAAATAAGGAATTTACATCGGTTATATATGTTAACTGGCAAAAGGAAAATACATTTAATAAGACTTTATATTTTTATAGTGAAGATGCAGATATAGATATTACAAGCGTTAGAAAATATAGGGTAAATAATATCAATGCCTTACCAGACTCTTATGGAATAGATTTTGATAATTTAGCTAATGATAGAAATTTCACCTACTTAAATAGTAAATTTTATAATGGAGCAAGTCCAGGTGGAGTAAAATTTATAAAGATGATACTTGGAGATCAAAATGATTACAATGATTACCAAAGTAATGAAACATATCTTATTGAAGTAAAGGGAAAAGTTACAAGTGAAAATGCTAAACAATTAAAAACTACTGTTGAATACAATAGGTTCTCAAATAAAAGGTATTATTATGATAATTACAACTATTACGCATATTATGATCCTAAAGATGAAATAATAGATCAATCCTATACCTACTCAATATTCCATGAATCATCTGCAGAGGGTGGAGGAATAGTTTCACTTGAGTTAGAAAATAATGTAAATAAAATTGTATTTACCAAGGTATCTGATACACAAAAAACTTCAGATGAAGAAAATCCTCAAAACCAACCTACGAACAATACACTAGAAGGTGTTTCATTTGAACTTAGAAAAGATGGAGAAGTGCTATCAGATTCTAAAAGAGTATCAGATAAAAATGGAAACTTCTCTTATGAGAAATTAGCTAGTGGTTCCTATGAGCTGTGGGAGACAGAAAGTTTAGATGGATATGCACTACCAAAAGAAGCTGTATCAAGCTTTGATGTAGATAGTGAAGGCAATATCATAAATATCAAGGATAACACAACAGTCATAGTAAATAAAAAACTTAAAGCAAATATATTATTTGAAAAAGTTGATAGTGATAATATAGAGAATAAATTAAAAGGAGCAGAGTTTATCCTTGAAAAACAAGATGAAAATAGCAAATTCCATCCTATAAATGAGAATGGAGATTTTGTAGAAAAACAAGAAGATGCGTATAAGGTAGAAAGTGACAGTTCTGGTAGATTTGGATTTCGAGAACTAGATGATGGCATTTATAGAATTAAAGAAGTAAAGGCTAAATTTGGTTACAAGTTACCAGAAGATGCATACTTATATGAATTTAAAGTTGAGAAAGCAAAGATATATCCTATAGATTTAAAAGAAAATAAAGTATCTGAAAAGGCATTAGTAAATGATGATAATAACACTATAATTATAAAAAATAACAGAGAAGAATATCCATTTACTGGTGGAAAGGGAACAATATTATTTAGTATAGTTGGACTTATAGTTATGCTTTTTGCAGTAAGTTCTTATACTATTAGAAAAAAACCTATAAAGTAATATAAAAAGTGGCTGTTGCAAAAGTCAATTTATTATTTTGCAATAGCCACTTTTATTTTATCTATACACCTATTTAAATGTAAGAGAGTTTATTATATTTGAGTTTAAAAGGATGGTTTTAGCTGTATTTTTTAAAGGTCCTGTAAGAATCATAGAAACAAAATAGTCACCTTCTTCAAAGACCACCTTTTCTCCTTCAAGAGAGAATTGCTCTGTATAGATTCTAGCTTTTGATCTGAGGAAGGTCTTATCATTAATCTTCTCTTCAGTAATCTTTCCCATAGAAGTTATATAGGAAGGAGGAATTGATGTACCCTGGCTTTTGTTAAAAGCATCTTTAATTGTCATATTTTCCTCTTTTTTAATCTTTGAAACAATGACTTGATTTATAGTTTTTCCTGAAACTTGTTTTTCAAAAACTGTCAAAAGGTCTGATTTTTGGGTATTCTCCATATCGGCTGGGATTTTAAAAGAGAAATTTCCCATATTTATTTTTTTTGTAGCATATAGATTTATTTTATCTCCATAGTCTTTAAAGGACTTACTTACTATAGGAACATCTTCACTTTCTGGATAGGATGTTGAAAGAAGATCTGACATTATGAAAGAAGAATCGTCTGATTTTTCCTTATTTTCTATTATTTCAAAATTAATAATATTTGCAGGAGTAGCTACATACATGTTGGTATAGGAAAATTTATTGTCTTCTATTATAGAATAGGCTGCATTTTTATAATCACTATAAAGATTTACTACAGGCTGGGTAATATTTTTCCCGTCTTTTGCCTTATCCATTGTATTTTTTGAAGAAAATTCAAGTAACTTTTCTTTTAGTTCATTTTCTGAGTAATCTCCATCCTTAAAAAGCTTATCTATTTTTATAGATATCTCATAGTCATCTGACTCAGGAAAGTCTATTACATAAGAATCATCATTTGAAAAAACTAAGGCTCTATTAGGTATTCTTATATTATACATTGAGATAAAAAGATTTTTGTTATAATCAAGATTTTTAAGTTCTTCTTTCTCATAAGCCATATCTTTATTTGAATTTACATCAGATGGGTAATCTCCAAGCATCCTATCTACATAAAGAGATTTATCTCTTTTATATCCATCCATATAATCATAGGCATATTCGAGCTTGTTGTTTTTTTTATTCTTCTTATTTTTCTTATCATCAGAGCTTTTTATTGAACTTACAGGATTTTTAGATAAGTTATTGCTGTAAGAATTCTCCTTTGTTTTACCAGTGCAAGATACCAGAAAAACAAGAGAAAGAATTATAAATATTTTTTTCATAAAACCACCTTTTATTTTATACCTAATGATTATATCATAAATTTGAAAAAATCAAAGTTTAAATGCTTTTCTATTTCTTGTAAATTTCTTTAATTTTGTTATAGATTTTGGTAAAATGTATTTGTAGCAAACGTTTCTATAATCTTAAAAGGAGAAAAAATGAATAGAGATTTAGGTATTAACTTATGTAGGGTAACAGAAGCCGCAGCCCTAGGCTCTGCTAAATATTTGGGTCAAGGTAGGAAAAATGAATCTGATAATATAGCAGTAGATCAAATGAGGGCTATGTTTACCTATCTTGGTATTAATGGAAAAGTTGTTATAGGAGAAGGTGAGATAGATGAAGCACCTATGTTATACATAGGAGAAGAAATAGGCAATATGCATGAAGATGATGTGGTAGACATTGCAGTAGATCCTATAGATGGAACTTCATCACTTGCCAATGGTGCCTCTAACTCCATTTCGGTAATAGCAGTTGCACCAAAAGGTTGTATTTTAAATGCACCTGATGTATATATGAATAAGATTGCAACTGGATCTAAGGCTAAGGGATTTATAGATATTAACAAGTCCGTTAAGGAAAATATAGAAAATGTTGCCAAAGCTCTTGATAAAAAGATTTCCGATATAACTGTATCAGTCTTGAATAGACCAAGGCATGAAAAATTAGTAGAAGAAATAAGAGCCACAGGAGCAAGAATTTCCATGGTAGAAGATGGGGATGTTCTTACAGCTATTGCAACAGAACTATCTTATGGAAAGATTGATTTGATTATGGGAATAGGAGGTGCTCCAGAAGGAGTAATAGCAGCAGCAGCTCTTAAGTGTTTAGGAGGAGACTTCCAAGGAGTCTTTGCCCCATCTGATTCAAAGCAAGTTAAAAGATGTATAAAAATGGGCGTAGACTTTGACAAGGTATATAAGATAGAAGATTTAGTAAAAGGAGATGATGTGCTCTTTGCAGCCACAGGAATTACAGACGGAACCTTCCTTAAGGGAGTATCTTACATGAAAAATAATATGGCAAAGACTGAATCTCTCCTACTTAGGCTACCTTCAGGAACTATTAGATTTATAAACTCAGTTCACAAGCTTAACCAAAAGCTTGACCAAAAATAGTTAAGTAAGAAAACTTATAAATATAAGAAAGAAAGAAATAATAAAGACTGTCTGGGCTGATTTTTTATAAATTAGCTCAGATCTTTTGACAAGCATTAAAGATAGGAGCATAAGTCCTATGCTCACAGACTTTGTTAGGAGATTTTTCTCAAAAATAAAATTCATACTGATAATGGCTATGTATATAAGTAATATTCCTATTATTATGTTAATTTGTAATTTAAAAGATTTCATAACTGCTTCCTTAGGAGGGTATTATTTTAGGTATTTAGTAAATGATAGCTATTATCAATTAAATTATAACCTGCTTCTTTCCTAATGTCAAGTGGTAGAAGATGTTAATTTGTAAATAAAATTTTATAGATATTTATTATGCTTGTCTAACAATCTAAACTCATCATTTTAAGAAAAAAATATCTATAAAATCATAATAATGGGGTAATATATATTTATAGTGTCAGTATGTTATAATATTACTGTACATATTAGGAGGTGAATGATGGCAAGTGAAGTTTTAAATCAAGTTAAAGAAGCTGAAATTAAGGCTGATAAACTTGTAGACGATGCCAAGAAAAAAGCCAAAGATATAATTGATGCTGCCAAAAAGGAGTCGGAGATTGAATCTTTAAAGGCAATTGAAGCTGCCAAAACCCATGCTAAAGATATAAAAGATAAGGCTAAGGCTAAGGCAGAAGATGATAAAAAGCCAGTTATAGCTAAGGCCAATGAAGATAGTGAAGAAATTAAAAATAGGGATCAAGGAGAAATTGATGACCTTCTAGAAATTTTGGTAGAAAGGATAGTAGCAAATGGCAATAGTTAAAATGGATAAGTTTAATCTTTTTTCCTTTGAATATGATAGAAGCCTGCTTCTTGATATATTGCAAAAGTTTAACTATGTTCATTTTAATGATCTTAAAGTCGATGATGATGAGGACTACTTAAAAGAGGTAGATAACTCTAATAGGCTACTTGAAATTGATGAGAATATTTCAAAACTTGATTATGCTATCTATTCTTTAGAAGAATATCTTGAAGATGGTAAAGTCAAATTAAATAAAAAGGATATGAGTATTGAAAATCTCAACAAGGAAGGTTTAAATTTTAGGTTTGATCAAATCTATCCAAAGCTTAAAGAAGACCTTGATTTAAGGGATAAGGCTAAGGATAAGATTAAAGAACTTAGGGCGAATAATGTTGAATTAGAACCTTTTAAAAACCTTGACCTTAGTGTAGAAGAGATAGAACACTCTCATAGGTTTTATGTAGAAATTGGTACAATTACAGATCAATTTTATAAGGACTTTGATAAAGACCTAGTTAAAGAGAATTTTTCTCAATCCTTTGTAGTCGAAATTTTAAAAAGGGATAATGTAAATTTCTTATATGCAATATCAAGCCTTGAAGAAAGTGATAGATTTAAACTCTTTCTTAGAGATCATGGTTTTTCTAAGTCTATTATTAAGACTAGAAAAAAAGCAAATGAACAAATTTATTTAAATAATAAAAAAATTGAGGAAGAAGAAAAAAAATTAAGAGATAATGAGAAAAGGATTAAAGATTTTATAGAGCTTTTGCCTGATCTTTACCTTTATAAAACCTATCTTGAAAACTTAAGAAGAAAAGAAGCTTCAAGTGAGTATTTTCTAAAGACTAAAAGAGTTGATATGATTGAAGGTTATATACCAAGAAACTTAAATAAAAAGTTTAAAGACGATCTAGATCAAGCCTTAGGAGATGGATACTTACTAGAAATAAATGAAGCAGAAAGGGATGACTCTGATGTACCAATAATTTTGGATAATCCTAAGTTAATTGATCCATACGAGTCTATAGTAGAAACCTACTCCCTACCTAAGTACAACGAAGTTGACCCAACTCTTTTGGTTTCAATCTTCTATACTATTTTTACAGGTTTCATGCTTGGGGACTTTGGTTATGGACTTTTATTATTTTTGGGAACCTTGATTTTACCAAAAGTAGTTGACCTTCCAAAATCAACCCTTAAAATGGTAAGACTTTTTAAAAGAGTAGGACTTTCAGCTTGTGTGTTTGGATTAATATTTGGTTCCTTTTTTGGTGGAATTATACCAATACCAGGACTTATAGATACACAAAAAGACTTTAACACTCTTATGATAATTTCACTTATCATAGGTGGTATTTCCTTATTTACTGCTCTTGGAGTAAAGGCCTATATGCTAATTAGAGATGGAGATCCACTAGGTGCTATATTTGATGTATTATTTTGGTATATGGCAGTAGGTGGAGCAATAGCATGGTTTTTACTAGAAAATGAAGCAAAAAAGATTGCTATGATAGTAATGGTAGTAGGTATGGTAGGTATAGTACTAACTGGAGGGCGTGAGAATAAAACGGTAGCTGGTAAAGCTGCTGGAGGTCTTTATTCTCTATATGGTATAAGTTCATGGATTGGAGATTTTGTTTCTTTTCTAAGACTTATGGCCCTTGTTCTTTCAGGTGGATTCGTAGCCTACTCAGTAAACCTAATTGTAGCAATGGTATGGTCAGCTGGAATTATAGGTAAGGTTGCTGGAGTTATAATATTTGTTGGATTCCAATTATTTAACCTATTTTTATCAACTCTTTCAGCCTATGTTCACTCACTTAGACTTATATATGTGGAAATGTTTAACAAGTTCTATGAGGGTGGAGGTAAGAAATTTAGACAAATGATAGAAGATAGTAAATTTATAAATATAATCAGAGGAGGATACAATGGTTGATTTTTTAATTCAAAATGGTGGGAAAATTATGGGTGCTGTAGGTGTTGCAATAGCAGTATTTTTATCAGGTATGGGATCTGCTAAAGGAACTGGTATGACAGGTGAGGCTGCAGCAGGACTTACAGTAGAAGAACCAGGAAAGTTTGGTAAGGCACTTGTACTTCAACTTTTACCAGGTACACAAGGACTTTATGGATTTGTAATTGGATTTATGATTTTAGGAAAACTAGGTGGAGATGTTTCATTTGAACAAGGACTTTATTATATATTTGCAGCACTTCCTATAGGTATGGTTGGATATTTCTCAGCTATAGCTCAAGCTAAGGTTGCAATAAGTGGTATGAATATCTTAGCCAAGAATGAGGACAACTTCGTACAAGGTATAGTATACGCCGTAATGGTAGAGTTATATGCAATTTTAGGTTTCGTAATTTCACTACTTCTAATAAATAAATAGTAAGGGTTTATTATGAGTAAGCTTGATTTATTATTAGATGGTATAAGAGAGGATTCCAAAAAGGAAGCAGATCATATACTAGCTAACGCTAATAAAAGAAGTGAAGAAATAAAAAAAGAATCAAAAGCTGATTCTGATAAAGAAGTTAAAAAAATAATAGATAATGCCGAAAAAGATGCAAAAAGAATTATAGAAAACTCAAAGGTAACTAGTGAAAGAGAGGCTCGTGATATAAAAATCAGGGCTAAAAATGAGCTAGTAGATGATATTTTAGATAAGCTTTTAGAAAAACTTAGAAAACTTGGTCCTAATGACTACAAAAAATTTGTAGAAAATAGGCTTAAAGAAATTGATGTTAATAATGGAGAAATTCTCCTACAAAAGGATATGAAATATCACTTTGATGAAAATAGCTTTAATGGTTTAAAATTATCTAAAGAAAGCGTAGATGAAGGCTTTGTAGTGAGAAGTGGAAAAATATCTTATGACAATAGGTATTCTTCCCTACTTAACTATGATAGGGATAATTTGGAAAAAATTATAGCAGATAGAATATTTAAGTGAGGTGATTAGATGGATAGAGAACAGTTTATCCGTGCTTCTGTAACAACAAGAGTATATGAAAAAAATCTCCTTACTTCAAATAATATTCAAAGACTAGTAGATAGCTCAAATCTTTCTGAAGCAATTTCCCTTTTAAATGACTCAAGTTATGGGGAGTTTATGAAGGATATAAATAGGAATGAAGAATATGAGAAGGCACTTTTATCTATGCTTAAAGAATCTTACAAAAAAATAAGAAAAATAAGCCCAGATAAAAATCTTATAGTATTTTTAGAAGAAAAATACAACTTTCACAACCTCAAAGTCTTAGTTAAAGAGCTAATCCAAGATGCCGATTATTCTACTGCCTACATGGATATAGGTACAATTGATTTATCAGCTATAAAAAAGGCTATAAAAAGCGATTTTAAGACTTTTGATGATGTGTATATAACATATGCTCAAAATGCCCTAGACTTATATGAAGATACAAAAGATCCACAAGATATAGACTTATCTCTTGATAGGAACTTTTATCAAAAGCTTCTTATAGATGCTAAAAATTTAGCTTTTGATTCATTAGTAGACTTTACTAGACAAAGAATTGACCTTGTCAATCTTAAGTCACTTTTGAGGATTAAGGGTCAAAATCAGTCTATAGACTTATTAAAAAAAGCCTTAATAGACGGTGGATTTATTAATAAGAATAATTTTATTCTTGGCTTTAACCAAGATATGGGTCTTTTAGCAAACTTTTTTATAAATGAAAAAACTTATCCTCTAGTAAAAAAGGCCCTTGATAGCAAGGATCTAAAAGAGGCTACAAGAATGATAGAAAAGGCTATAGATGATTATTTACTAGACTTTGCCAAAGACTCTAAGAAAGTTAGCTATGGACCAGAGGTTATACTAGGATATTTGATAAATCGTGAAATGGAGATTAAAAATCTTAGGATAATTCTTGTGGCTAAGCAAAATATGCTTTCTAGAGAATTTATAGAAGAAAGGTTGCGTAATTTATATGTATAGGGTAGCCGTTATAGGAGATAAAGATTCAGTCCTAATGTTTAAAGCATTGGGAGTTGATGTATATACAGCAGTTGATGGAGATAGTGCAAAAAAACTTGTGAATGAACTTTCCAAAGAAGATGTTGGAGTTATATTCATAACAGAAGACTTTGCAAAAGAAATTCCAGAAACTATAGATAAGTACAGAGAAGAAATGACTCCAGCAATTATACTTATTCCATCCAACAAGGAAAATCTTGGACTTGGATTGGCAGATATCAATAAAAGTGTAGAAAAAGCTGTTGGAGCTAACATTTTGAACTAGAAGGAGACCAATTTGAATAAAGGTAAAATAACAAGAGTATCAGGTCCACTTATAGAAGCGAAAGGACTTACTGATGCCAATATCTATGATGTGGTCGAGGTTTCAAAAGATAAGCTCATCGGAGAAATAATAGAGATGAGGGGAGATGTTGCAAACATCCAAGTTTATGAGGAAACAACAGGAATAGGACCAGGAGATGAGGTGGTTTCTACTGGAGCACCCCTTTCAGTTGAGCTTGGACCAGGGCTTCTTGAAAGAATGTATGATGGAATCCAAAGACCTCTAGAAAAACTTGAGCTTTTGGCAGGAGAATTCCTCAAAAGAGGAGTTACAGCACCACCACTAGATAGGGAAAAACTATGGGAATTTAGACCAGTAGCAAAAGTAGGCGATGAGGTTAAACCAGGTTATGTCCTAGGCTTAGTAGACGAAACCACTGTAATAGAACACAAGATAATGGTTCCAAATGGAGTATTTGGAAAAGTTAAAGAGATAAAAGAAGGTGAATTTACAGTAGATAGCACCATTGCTATTATTGAAACTGAAGATGGGGATAAGGAACTTAACATGATCCAAAAATGGCCAGTAAGAAAAGCTAGACCATTTAAGAGGAAACTTGACCCAGACACACCACTTATAACAGGACAAAGAGTTATAGACACTTTCTTCCCCGTTGCAAAAGGAGGAGCTGCTGCTATACCTGGACCATTCGGATCAGGAAAGACTGTAATCCAACACCAAATTGCAAAATATGCAGATGCTGATGTTGTAGTTTATGTAGGTTGTGGAGAACGTGGCAATGAGATGACTGATGTATTGGATGAATTTCCAGAACTAGAGGATCCAAAAACAGGTGAATCTATCATGAAAAGGACAGTACTTATAGCAAATACATCAAACATGCCAGTAGCAGCAAGAGAGGCTAGTGTCTATACAGGTATAACACTAGCTGAGTACTACAGAGATATGGGCTACTCAGTAGCCTTAATGGCAGATTCAACATCAAGATGGGCTGAGGCACTTCGTGAGATGAGTGGTCGTTTGGAAGAGATGCCAGGAGATGAAGGTTTCCCAGCATATCTTGCTAGCCGTATAGCAGACTTTTATGAAAGAAGTGGAAAAGTTATAATAAATGGAAAAGATGATATTGAGGGCTCTCTATCAGTAATAGGAGCTGTATCTCCTCCAGGAGGAGACCTATCAGAGCCAGTAACCCAAGCAACCCTCCGTATAGTAAAGGTATTCTGGGGACTTGACTATGACCTTTCATACCAAAGACACTTTCCAGCTATCAATTGGCTAAATTCATATTCTCTATACCAAGATGAGATGGATAACCATATAGACAAGACTATAAATGAAGGATTTTCTAAAAATAGGATGAGGGCTATGAGCCTTCTACAACAAGAATCATCTCTTCAAGAGATAGTAAGACTTATAGGTCGTGATGGATTAAGTGATGATGATAAACTAAAGCTTAATACAACAAAATCACTAAGAGAAGACTTTCTTCAACAAAATGCTTTCCATGATACAGATGCTTTCTGTCCTATGCAAAAGCAAGATCTTATGCTTGATACAATCCTATATTTCTATGACAAATCTCTAGAAGCTCTATCAAATGGAGCAAATCTTGAACAATTAGAAAATTTGGATGTAAAAGAGAAAATTACAAGACTTAAACTTATAAAAGATGAAAATCTAGAAGAGTTTGACCAAATCAAAGAAGAGATAGATAAACAATGCAAAGAAGCTGAAGCTAAGGGGGATGATGAATAATGCTTAAAGAATATAAAAGTGTATCAGAAGTTGTAGGACCCCTAATGCTTGTAGAAGATGTAGAAGGGGTTGACTACGAAGAACTAGTAGATATAGAACTTCAAACAGGAGAAAGAAGAAGAGGAAGGGTTATAGAAGTTGATGAAAAAAACGCTATGGTTCAACTTTTTGAAGGCTCTTCTGGAATTAACCTTAAATCAACATCAGTAAGATTTCTAGGTAGGCCACTTGAACTTGGAGTAAGTGAAGATATGATAGGAAGGACTTTCAATGGTTTAGGCAGACCAATAGATGACGGTCCATCTATAATTCCTGAGGAAAAAAGAGACGTAAACGGGGTAGCAATAAATCCTGTAAGTCGTGACTATCCATCAGAATTTATTCAAACAGGTGTATCAACCATAGACGGACTTAACACCCTTGTTCGTGGACAAAAGCTTCCAATATTCTCAGCTTCAGGACTTCCACACAACAAGTTTGCAGCCCAAATTGCAAGACAAGCTAGAGTATTAAATGATAGTGAAGATTTCGCTGTAGTATTTGCAGCTATTGGTATAACTTTCGAAGAGGCACAATTTTTTAGAAAAGACTTTGAAAAAACAGGTGCCTTAGATAGGTCAGTAATGTTTATAAACCTTGCAGACGATCCTGCCATAGAACGTCTTTCTACACCAAAGATGGCTCTTACAGCAGCAGAATACCTTGCTTTTGAAAAAGATATGCAAGTATTAGTTATAATGACAGATATGACCAACTATGCAGAAGCTCTTCGTGAGGTATCAGCAGCAAGAAAAGAAGTTCCAGGACGTCGCGGATATCCAGGTTACCTTTATACAGACCTTGCAACTTTATATGAAAGAGCAGGAAAACTAAAGGGAAAACCAGGTACCATTACCCAAATTCCAATCTTAACTATGCCAGAAAATGATATAACCCACCCAATCCCAGACTTGACTGGATATATAACAGAAGGGCAAATCATTTTATCAAATGAGTTATACAATCAGGGTATCCAACCACCAGTATCAATCCTACCATCCCTATCAAGACTTAAGGATAAGGGTATAGGTGAGGGAAAAACTCGTGAAGATCATGCTGATACTATGAACCAAATCTATGCGGCATACGCATCAGGTGTTGATGCAAGAGAGCTTCAAAAAATCTTAGGTGATTCAGCCCTATCAAAGGCAGACTTAGCCTTTGCAGAATTTGCCAAGGAATTTGAAAATAGGTATATAAACCAAGGTTTCTATACAAATAGAACAATAGAAGAAACTTTAGATCTTGGTTGGCAACTTCTCAAAATCATACCAAAATCTGAACTTAAGAGAATTGATGACGAACTTATCGAAAAATATCTGGACACTGATAAGACAAAAGAGGAGAATTAGATCATGGCTAGGCTTAATGTAACTCCTACAAGGATGAACTTAAATACCTTAAAGAAGAGATTGGCTACTTCGACTAGGGGATACAAGCTTTTAAAAGACAAGCAAGATGAGCTTATGAGACAATTCCTAGAAAAGATTAGGGAAAATAAAAAACTTCGTGAAGAAGTTGAAAAACTCTTAAAAAACTCATCAAAGGACTTTCTAGTAGCCTCATCACTTATGAGTCCAGAATTTCTTGAAGAGGCAGTTAGCTTTCCGACCCAAAAAGTGGGGGTAGATATAAAGACAAAAAATGTCATGAGCGTAAGGATTCCTGCTATGGAATTTAAGATAAAAAAGGGTGACAATGAAAATGCATCCATCTACCCATATGGTCTTGCCCAAACATCAGCAGAACTTGATACGGCTATAGAGGGTCTAAATGAGGTTATGGATAAGCTTTTGAAATTAGCAGAGCTTGAAAAGACAACTCAGCTTATGGCAGACGAGATAGAAGGAACAAGAAGAAGGGTAAATGCCCTAGAATATAGAACTATACCTGATCTTGAAGAAACTATAAAATATATAAGAGCTAAACTAGAAGAAAACGAAAGAGCAACTATATCAAGGCTTATGAAAGTAAAAGATATAATATCAGATCAAGCTTAGTCTTGAATATAGGAAAATTCGTAGTTTAGTAGAATAATGGGACGTTTAAAAACGTCCTTTTATAAAATACATAAAACAAGGAGAATGTAATGGATACAGAAGGACCCTACGCGAATATAAAAATTTTCATAGTTGTTTTGGCCCTTATTTTTATAAATGCAACAATTAATATGATGTTTTCGGCATTTACAAGTCTAAACCACCAAAGACTAAGAGATATGGCGGAAGATGGAGATGATGAGGCGAAAGACATCTTAAAATTATCTCAAGACCAACAAAGACTAATGCAAACCCAAAATTTTCAAGATGCAGTACTATCAATTATAACTATGGCATATCTTTTATTAAATATCAATACATCTTTAAAGATATTTCTTAATAGGGAATCAGACTTTATGCAAATTGTCATAATGCTAATAATGGTAGTTGTATTTGTAGTTATAAAAAGAATATTTGCTAACATGATTCCACAAAGGATAGGTATAAGAAACCCATATCAGATAGCTAAAAGCACTAGGCTATTGGCAAGCTTTATTCTTTTTATAAACAAAGCCTTTGTAGGTATTGTAAATAAAGTAACTAACCTAATTATGGCAATTTTTGGCATAGAAAGCAAAGCCATAGAAAAGGAAGTTACAACTGAACAAATTAAATCTATTGTCCAAGTTGGAGAAGACCAAGGAGTCCTAAGACCCCTAGAGTCTAAGATGATTAACTCAATCATGGAATTTGATGATGTATGGGCAGAAGAGATAATGACAGCAAGACCTGAAGTATTCATGATAGATATAAAAGATAGGCAAAGAAAATATCTAGATGAATTTATAAAACTTAAACATTCAAGAATACCTGTCTATGATGAAGATCTTGATAATGTATTAGGTATAATATATACCAAAGACTATCTGCTTGAGGCAATAGATGTTGGTATAAAAAGCGTAGATATAAGAAAACTTATAAAACCAGCTTTTTTTGTTCCAGAAAAGATAGAAACTGACAAACTCTTCCAACAGATGCAAAAAGACCATATACATATGGCAATTCTTATAGATGAGTATGGTGGATTTTCAGGAATTGTTACCATGGAGGACTTGGTAGAAGAGATAGTAGGAGATATGGATGATACTTATGATAAGGACCTACCTGATATAAGAACATCAACAAAGGGCTCTTATATAGTAAAAGGTTCAACATCAATAAGAGATTTAAACGAAATACTTGATATAGACATAGATGAAGATGATGATCAATATGATACGGTAGCTGGATTTTTAATCGATAAATTGGGATATATACCGGATGATGATAGCAGCGATAAAAAAGTAATCTATAAGGGATATGAATTTAAAATTCTCTATATTGAAGAAACTAGAATAAAAATAGTAAGAATAAAAAAAATCAATAAAGAAAAAGAAGAAAGCACTACCGCATAATACATGGTAGTGCTTTTGTTTACAATAATCTACTTATAATCTTCTATATTGATAATCCTATCAAACTTATTCAAATAATCACAATCTTGCTTGTGAGTTATAACAATTCTTGTTATATTATCCATAGAAAAAATTAGATTGTCGATAGTTTGGGATGATTTAGGATCAAGACCTGTTTGAGGTTCATCAAATATAATTAATTTAGCATTTTTATAAATTGCCCTTGCAATCTCTAACTTCTTTTTCTCCCCACCAGAAAGAGAATTACTATCAAGTTTCTCATCTTTTTTTTGTGAAAGCAAATAATCTAAATCTACTTTTTTTATTATATCCAAAACTTCATTTTTATCATAATCACTACTTCCTAAAACAATATTTTCCAACAAGTTCATATTGAAAACTATTGGATTTTGTGGAATATAGTAGATTAGAGAATATATTTCTAACTCACTAAAATCTCTAAAATCACCATTATCAAAACTAATATCCCCTTTATAATTTTCATTTATTTTCATAAGGATTTTAGCAAGAGATGATTTTCCAGAACCTGATTTTCCTATTATTGCATAAGATTTATTTTCCTTAATATCAATACTCAAATTAGAAAAAATCTTATTATTATCATAGGAGAAATCAAGATTTTTAATATTTAAATCAAGTTTTGGCTTAAGCTTATCTTTTTTGATAAAATCTTTTTTAGGAAGTTTTTCTAAAACCAAATTTTTTATCTCTTTTGTTGAAAAAACATTGCTTGTATATCTAAAAGCTTCAGCTATAGCATTTGTTGAAATAGAAACCAAAGTAATAGATGCAATAAGTTCTTTTAAAGATATATGTCCCTTACTTACAAGAATAGATGCAAATAAAATAATAAGCATTGCTGATAATAAATTTAGAGCAAACATAGATTCATACAAGATAGAAGTTGATAAATTCAATTTTTTTTCTTGCATCTAGCAAATTTTTATTAGATTCATCAAATCTTTTTATAAAAAACTTTTTGCTATTAGATTCCTTTATAAGCAAAAAACCATCCAATAATTCATTTAGTCTACTTAGATATATTGAATGTTTGTTTGATCTTAGTATTCTTAAATTTGAAATCTTCTTAGAAAAGATTTTGCTAATCATAGCAGGAAAAATTACAAATACTATAGTAAGAGTCAAAATAATTATATGTATCTTATATAAGGCAATCAAATACACAAGAACTTGACCAATACCCTTTATAGAATTAGGCAAATTCATTAAATAATCTAGCCTAAGTTGATCGATATTTTGGTCTATATCCGTAATATAATTTTCTTTTTTACTTAAATAAAAAGAAGAAATTTTATTTTCATACAAACCTTCAAAATAATCATGTCTTAATTCAAAACTTATACTATTAGCAAATTTTTGGCAATTTAATTCTGAAATATAAAATGAAATATAAGAAAAAGCTATATAAATTATTGTAGTAATACAAACTTTTCCTATATTAGGATTATCATTTTTTATTATAATATCAACAAATTCAGCAGACTTTAGACTATAAAGATAGATAAAATATACTTCTAATATGCCAAAAAAAGTAGATAAGAGTAGATTTGATTTGTATTTGTATATGTATTTTTTCATTTTAAAACTCCACTTTTTATTATTTTCTTCTACAAAAAATCTTTCGGTGTTATCATTTTCGAATTCTTCATATTCCATAGTTTCAAAATTTTCATCTATATAAATTATCTCATAGCTTAGACAATTAGTGACAATGAATATAGGTTCATTAATTCCTAAATTAGAAGATTTTTTGTTTCTAAGATTATATATAATAATATTTATATTTTAATAATATCATGCCTAAAAAAATTGTCAATTTTTTGATAAAAAAATATAACAATAAAATAATATATAACAAAAGGTGTATTTTTTTAGTATATAAATTTTTCTTATAGACCTTATAACAATCATATATTTTACAAAAAGTAAATTCGGATATATCATATTTATGAAAACGTAATCATTAGAAAGGAGATGTGTTTTGAAAAACAATGATAAAATATCGGGCAAAGCCTTGATACCATTTTTAGTTTTTGTGCTAATCTATCTATCTACTGGCATCATTCTACATTTAAATAATGTTGAGATGGCTTTTTACCAACTACCAGCACCAATTGCAGCCTTTGTTGGTATTATAAGTGCATTTTTATTATTTAAGGGAAGTATTGATGAAAAGTTTGATAATCTGATTGAAGGTTGTGGAGATTCAAACATAATTATAATGTGTTTGATTTACTTATTGGCTGGAGCCTTTTCTACTGTAGCCAATGCCTCTGGTGGTGTAGATTCAGTAGTAGGTTTGGGACTATCATTTATACCCGCTAGGTTTTTGACAGCTGGTGTATTTTTGATAGCTTGTTTTATCTCTATTGCTACAGGCTCATCGGTTGGCACAATTACAGCTTTAGGTCCAATAGCGGTTGGACTTGCAACATCAGGAGGAATAAACCTTGCTTTAATGTTGGGTTCTTTGGTAGGTGGGTCTATGTTTGGTGACAATCTTTCAGTTATATCCGATACGACCATAGCAGCTACAAGAACTCAAAATTGTGATATGAAAGATAAGTTTAGGATGAATATGAAAATGGCTTTACCATCTGGAATAATAACTTTTATCTTGTTATTAATCTTCGGTAAACCTGAAACACAAGCTCAAGCATCTGACTTAACTTATAATATTATTGAGATTATACCTTACATATTTGTACTAGTAGTTGCACTTATGGGTGTTAATGTATTTTTAGTGCTTACAGGTGGCATAGTTTTATCAGGCATTGTTCTTCTTATAAACAATGGTTTTAATCTTTTGGCCCTATCTCAAACCATGTGGGAAGGTTTTACAGGAATGTTTGAGATATTTCTCTTATCCATGCTTATAGGAGGTCTTTCTAATATGGTTTCCAAAGAGGGAGGAATTAATTGGATAATTGCAAAGATTAGAAAATTTGCCAAGGATGAAAAATCTGGAGAATTGGGGATTGCATCGCTTGTATCTTTAGCGGATATTGCAGTAGCAAACAATACTGTAGCCATAATTATTTCAGGTCCTATAGCAAAGAAGATGTGCAATGAATATAAGATTGATCCAAGAAGATCAGCCTCTCTCTTAGATACATTTTCATGTGTACTTCAAGGTTTTGTGCCATATGGAGCCCAAGTTCTTATAGCAGCAGGTTTTACTAAGGGACTTGTTGCACCTTTTGAGCTTATACCATTTTTCTGGTATCAATTTATCCTAGCTATAATTTCCATAATATCAATCTATATACCATTTACTAAGGCTAAGGATAAGTGGAACTTTGAATATGATATGCCGGAATCAAAGATTGCCAATCATCTTAAAAATCTGGAAGACACAGAACAAGCTCTTTCTTAATCAAAGATAGGTACTGTTTACAAAGAGGTGAAAGTCTTCTTTGAGCCTTATATACATAACCTATATCCATAGAAAGATTATCAGGATTTTCAAGCCTTATAGTTTTTATATTATCATAACCGCTATTAGGGTGTATGCATCCAGTACCAATATTGAATGCCTTTGTGTTAGAAATAAGTCCAAGAGATGTTCCCCTATCCTGGGTATAGATTATCTGCTTATGATTTGGAAGAGTTATAAACTCCTCAGGCAAAATCTCGGATTCGTCTTGTTCATAGATTATCATAGGGTAGTCATATAGACTTTCTATACTTATAACTTCCTTATTTGCAAGAGGGTGGTCTTTATTTAAGAAAACGTGAGGTATAACTTGGGCTATAGAAGTATAATTTAGGGATTTTTCCCTAAAAAGATCAAATATTGCCTTCTTATATGAGTCATTTATATAAATAAAGGCAATTTCAGAATAATCGTTTTCAACATTTCTAATAGCATCGAGAGAGGTGGTTTCCTTAAGGTAGAATTTAAAGACTTGCTCCTTATGAAGGCTTATTAGTTTCATAAAGGCAGATACTGCAAAGTTAAAATGTTGGCTTGAAACACTAAGTTCATTAGCATCTTTATTGATAGGAGCATATTGTCTTTGAATTTCCTTGTATTTTTTGATTAAGTCTTGGCATTTAATCAGATATTCAAGGCCCTTGGCTGTAGTTTGAGTGCCTGCATTAGATCTTTTGAAAATCTTAAATCCCAATTCTCTTTCCAAATCATTTATGGCCATAGAGATTGCAGGTTGAGATGTGTAAAGCTTTTTAGCAGCCTTTGAAATAGAACCAGTTTTAGAAACTTCAATAGCGTAATAAATTTTAGTTAAATTCATAATACCTCCTAATATATTTTGAATTTATTATATTATATGTAATTTGTTTTGTAAAAATAAGAAAGGATAAAAAAATGACAGATATTAAAAAAGAAAGAGGATTTGCAACTAATACAATACATAAAGGATCATATAAAGATGGGTTTGGTTCTTTAGGACTTCCTATATATCAAACTTCAACTTTTATATTTGATAATGCCGAACAAGGAGGAAGAAGATTTGCCCTAGAAGAGGGTGGATATATATACTCAAGACTTGGAAATCCAACGAACAATGCCCTAGAAGAAAAACTTGCCGCCCTAGAAGGAGCAGAAGCTGCTGTATCCACATCATCAGGAATGGGTGCAATAACATCATCAATTTGGCCATTTATTAAGGCTGGAGATCATATATTAGCTTGTAAAACCCTTTATGGATGTACCTTTGCCTTTTTAAATGAAATAAAAAAATTCAATGTAGATGTTGATTTTATAGATATGACAGACATTAATGAGCTTAAAAAGTCTGTAAAAGATAACACAAGAATAATCTATCTTGAAACACCGGCAAACCCTACTCTTGATATTATTGACATAGAAGCTGTAGCGAACTTAGCCAAGCAAAATAGTTCTGATACTTTGGTTATAGTAGATAATACTTTCGCAACCCCTTACCTACAAAATCCATTAAAACTTGGGGCAGATATAGTAGTTCACTCCGCCACCAAATACCTAAATGGACATGGAGATGTTGTTGCGGGATTTTCTGCAGGAAGCAAAGAATTAATGACCCAAGTAAGATTTGTTGGTCAAAAAGACTTTACAGGTTCAGTACTTTCAGCTCATGATGCCTTTTTAATCTTTAGAGGTATGAAGACTTTAGAAGTTCGTATGAAAAAACACGTGGAGAATGCTAAAAAAATAGTAGAAGCTCTAAAAGGAAATAAAAATATAGAAAAAATATACTATCCAGGACTTTCTGATTTTAAAAATCATGACATAGCTAAAAAACAAATGAAAGACTTTGGTGCTATGATTGCCTTTGAAGTAAAGGGAGGTATAGAATCTGGTAGGATTGTTATGAACAATGTTAAACTATGCTCACTTGCAGTAAGTCTTGGAGATTGTGAAACATTAATAGAACACCCTGCAAGCATGACTCATTCAACCTATACAGAAGAAGCATTAAAAGAAGCTGGAATTGCACCAGGACTTATAAGACTTTCAGTAGGACTTGAAGATAGTGAAGATATAATAGAAGATTTATTACAAGCCTTAGATAAAATTAAATAAAAATATTAAAAAACTCGATTATAGCAAATTTGGCTTAATCGAGTTTTTCTTTTATCTTTCCAATAAATCAAGTCCCAAAACATCCACATATTTTTCCAAAAAGACCATGGAGCCTTCAAGCATATAGACCTTGTTAAAACCTTGGCTTATTAGATTTACATTATCTATTATTATTCGATTTTTACTATTTTATATTTATTAATAAAATCAATATGTTTTTGTATTATATTTGAAAAAACTTGTAAGTTGATTATATACAAAACCTAACTTTTCCACAAAAAGACACATTAACTTAAATAAATTTTAATATTTTCTAATTTTTTCTAATATCAAATCATCTTTATTTAAAGAATACTGATAAGTAGAATAGCGTTTGATTTCAGTATGTAATACTATATATGGATTGTCCACTTGTTACCTCTACTATCACTAAATAAATGTTCTTTTTGTAGCTTTAAATATTCTATTACTGTATACAAGATTTCACACATTCTAAAATTAATTAGACTTGGTTTAATTATTTTTAATAAATTAAAAATTTTTTTAATTTATTCATTGAATAATCTACAATTCTTTAATATAATAACTAAGCTTGAATAAATTTAACGTTATATTTTTTTAAAATATCATTTTTATTTGTTGATAATTCTATATCTGAAATTAATAAATCGAAATTACTAGTATTCGTAATTTTGTAATTAGTTATTGATTGAAATTTTGTATTATCAGCTAAAATAATCTTTTTATTTGAATTTGTTATCATAGCTTCTCTTACTTTTGATTCTAAAATATTATTATCAAAAATACCTTTTTCTAAATTTACTTTTGGCGGAGAAATAAAACACTTGTCTGCAAAATAATTATTTATTTGCTCTACAGCTTCTACGCCAACAGTAGACATATTATTATTCCTTAAATAACCTCCTAAAACTATAAGATTTATATCGTTTTTTTTCTGAGTACATAATTGTGATATTATAAAAGAGTTTGTAGCAATTGTTACACTTAAACCAGATTCAAGTATGAATTTAGCTAGTTGATAACAGGTTGTACTAGAATCTAGAAAAATAAAGTCGTTATTATCAATAATTTCTAGAGCTTTTTTACATATTCTAATTTTCTCTTTTAATAATAAGATATTTCTTATTTTCGTAGGATATGTTTTATCATTCTTTTGAGTTAAAAAAGCACCTCCATGCGTCCTTGTAAGTAAATTAGATTTTTCTAATTCTTTTAAATCTCTTCTAATTGTTTCATCAGAGCAATTAAAAAAATCACTTAATTCAGTTACTAATACACTATCATTTCTTTTTAATAAATCTAAAATTTTATTTTGCCTATCTATCTTTAACATATTAATCCTTAAATTTTTATATTTTAACTATCATAGTATAAATTGTATCATAATTATCTCAAACAAAAAACCACAAAATACCAAAAAAATCTCCAATATATTGTTTACTTTTATTTAATAATGTGGTATTATGATTGAAAGAAGCAAACGTTTTTATGAAGAAAAAAAAACGAAAGGAGAAAAAAATGAAAGAAGAAAGAAAAAAAGGTAGTTTTTTTGGTTTAGTTCCATTATTAATATTTATATTTTTGTACATATTAATAACAATAATGACAGGTAGTGCTAGTTCCTTACCTCTAAATGTAGGAATATTAATAGCTTGTATATTTGCTTTTATATTTTCTATAAAAAAATCTAAAGGAAATTTAAGTTTTGATGAGTTAGTAACCATGTTTTGTAAAGGTGGTGGTGATGATACATTAATATTAATGTTTCTAATTTTCTTAGAAGCTGGGATGTTCTATCTTGTTGCTGATAGAATGGGAGCTGTTAAATCAGTTACAAACTTAGGCTTGAGTTTGTTACCTCAGAGTATGATTTTACCAGGTGTATTTATAATAGGTTGTATCTTAAGTTTTTCTATGGGAACTTCTATGGGTACTGTAACGGCTTTAATGCCAATAGGTGTTGCACTAGCAAACTCTACAGGGATATCGATGCCATTGATGTGTGGTACTGTAGTAGGCTCAGCAATGTTTGGAGATAATTTATCTTTTATTTCTGATACTACTATAGCAGCAACAAGAACTCAAGAAGTTGAAATGAAAGATAAATTTAGGGCTAACTTTCTAATGGTATTACCAGCAGTGATTATAACTCTGCTATTACTCGGTTTTATGTCAAGTTCATCTAACATATCTAATGAAAATCTTTCTTGGGATTTTATCCAGTTATTGCCTTACATATTAGTTATAGGATTATCATTAATTGGAGTTCATGTGATGTTAGCTATGGGATCTGCAATATTAGTTGGAGTAATTATTGGGATATTCCAAGGCACTTTTACATTGATAGAAGCATTTGGAATTTTAGGAGAAGGAATAATTGCGATGGAGGACATGGCTGTAATTGCTGTAATGGTAGGTGGATTGGTTGCGTTAATGCATTATTTAGGAGGCATAGACTGGTTGCTTTATAGATTGACTAGAAATGTTAAAGGTAGAAGTGGTGCAGAACTAGCTATCGCTTTTTTAGTATTTTTAGTAGATGTAGCAACAACTAATAATACGATTGCAATAATAACTGTAGGCCCTATAGCAAGAGATATTTCAGATGAATTTGGTGTAGATAGAGTAAGAACAGCAAGTATTCTTGATTTATTTGCGAGCATAGGTAATGGAATTACTCCATGGGCAGGACAAATTTTATTAGCAGCAGGAATAGCAGAGATATCAACTTTATCTATTGTGCCTTATTCATGGTATAGTATTTTGATGGCAATATTTGGTATAGCATTTATATTTGTAGGTTTTCCTAAAATAAAAACTCGAGATAATATAAACAGGAAGTGAGATAGCTATGAAATCAAAATTATTAAGCAATTTAGAAATATTGGATTATGTTCGCAATCATAACTTTTTTAAAGATAGTGATAACTTAAAATGTATAGAAATAGGTGATGGGAATATAAATTATGTTTTTAAAGTAAGTGATAATAATTCTGGAAAATCAATAATTGTAAAACAGTCTGATGTATATTTGAGATCATCAGGTAGACCTCTAGATATAAATAGGAGTGAAATAGAATATAATGCTTTAATATCTCAATATAAAAATTATCCAGGATCTGTACCTAAGGTTTATTTTTATGATAAAGAAAAATCAGTGATAATAATGGAAGATATCTCTTCTTATAAAAACCTAAGAAAAGAATTAAAAAAGGGAAATATATATAATCACTTATCAGATTCTTTGTCTGAATTTTTAAAAAGAACTTTAATTCCAACGACAGATTATGTTTTATCTAGAAAAGAGAAAAAGTTAAATGTCAAGAAATTTATAAATCCTGATTTATGTGATATAACTGAAGATCTTGTATTGACAGAACCCTATTTTAATTATAAAGATAGAAATATTATTAATAAGGATTTGATTAAATATGTAGAACAAAATATTTATGAAGATAAAAAATTGATATGTGAAGTATTGAAACTTAAGGATAATTTTCAAAGTAATTCCCAAGCTTTAATTCATGGTGATCTACATACTGGTAGTATATTTGTTAATGAAAATGGCATAAAAGTTATTGATCCAGAGTTTTCTTTCTACGGACCTATGGGCTATGACATTGGAAATGTTTGGGGAAATATTTCTTTTGCTTTAGCAAATAGTTTGATACTAAAAGATAAAAGAAAAAACGCGTTGAATAAATTATTAGAAGAAACAATAGATATGACCATATTTAAGTTATATGATGCATATGATAAGTATATTAAAAATGAATACTTTAAAAACGAATTATTTAAGCAAACCTATATTAGTGAGGTTATAGCAGATTCATTTGGATATGCAGGAACTGAAATTATTAGAAGGGATATAGGAGATTCTAAAGTGGAAGAAATAACTTCTTTGAAAGATAGAGATAAAAGAAAAAAATTAGACATATTGCTAATTAATTTTGGTAAATACTTAATATTAAATAGGTACAAAATAAAATATGGTAAAGAAGTAGTTGATTATATAAATAATTTATAAAAGATATAAGGAGATATAATTATGAAAGTTTATGTTAGAGCACCTTATTCTGAAAATAATCTAATAGATTTGAAAAATATTTTTGATGAAGTTATATATGAACCCTGGACACTCACTGGAGAGAGATTTTATGAAAATGAAATGATAGACAATTTAAATAGAGTAAATCCAGATGTCCTAATAACAGAATTAGATAGGGTTACAAATAAAGTATTAGACTCATACAAAAATCTTAAGCTAATAGGAGATTGTAGGTCAAATCCAGCAAATATTGATATAAATGCATGCAATATGCATAAACTACCAGTAATATGTACGCCGGGTAGAAACTCTATTGCCGTTGCAGAATATATAGTAGGTATGATAATAATGAGCTATAGAAATATTTTACCTTCTATAGAATGGATAAAAGATGGTGAATGGAAGGAAGGCACTACACCATATTACACTTGGATGGGTCAAGAAATATATAACAAAGAAGTAGGGATAGTTGGACTTGGAGCGGTTGGAAAAAGTTTAGCAAATTTATTAACTAGTTTTGGAGCAAATATTTCTTATTATGATCCATATGTTAAAGATATAGAAAAATACAAAGAAAAGAACTTAGAAGATATTTTTAAAGAGTCAGATATAATTAGTATACATTTACCAGTGAATTCAGAAACAAATAATATGATAGATTATAAGCTCTTAAATTATATAAAAGAAGGAGGCATTTTAATTAATAGTTCCAGATCACAAGTAATAAATAACAACGATTTAATAAATATTATAAAAAATAAAAAAATAACTGTAATACTAGATGTTTTACCTAAAGAACCTCCTAAGTATAGTGAACTGGATTTTCTAAAAAATAATAATGTAATATTGACTCCTCATATTGGAGGTGCTACTTTTCAGGTTACATCACATCAATCTAAAATATTAAATGAAAGAATATTCAAATGGTTTAAAGGAGAAGATTTATTAAAAATAATTTATAATAAGGAGATTATTTAAGTGAAAAATTTTTATCTTCTAATTGATATAGGAACTGGAAATAGTAAATTGTCCATTATAGAAGATGATGGTAAAGTTGTAAAGTCTGAAAAGTTTAAAAATCATTATCGAATTGACTACAATTACAATGATTCAATCTATTTTTTACCAAATGAATATATGAAAAAATTTGAGGGAGCATTATTAAAGTTATTGTCAAATTTTGATAAAAAAATATCAGCCATTTCTTCTTCAAGTACAAGACAATCTGTAGTGTTGATTAATAATGATAACAAAGCTGTAATCGGTTTACCAAATATTGATAATAGAGGTAGGGAATATATATCTAATATTGAATATAAAAATATATATGAAAGAACTGGGAAAAAGTTAACTGAAGATTTTCCTGCAGCAAAAATCTTAGGTTATAAAAATGTATATAAAACTGAGTATAATGATATTTATAGTTTCACAAGTGTTAGTGAGTGGATAGCATTTGAATTTACCGGAAAGCTGACCATAGAACCTAGTCAAGCAACTGATACTCAATTATATGATTTAAATGATTTAGATTATTCATATGATATAGCTAAAATTTTTGAATTAGAAAGTTTGTCACCACCTAAAAAAGTTAATTCTGGCTTTAGTTTAGGAAAAATAAAAAGAGAATGGGTAAAAAAATTCAGTCAATTATCAGATGCCATATTTATTGTAGGAGGAGCTGATACGCAAGTTGCTATGAAGATTTATCCAAATCAATACAATTCATTGTATGTAATTTCTGGTACAACTACACCTATTATTAGCTTTTCAAAAAATCTTCCAAATATGGATTCTAAAGAGACTTGGATAAATTCTTTTTTAAAAGGTGATGGTTATATTTCAGAATTGAACCCTGGTATAACAGGGTTAAATTATCAGAATTTTAAAGATATATATTTTGAAAGTTTAACATATGAAGAAATTGAAAAACTTTGTGATAATATAAAAGATATAAAAGTAATTGCAAATCTAACATCAACTTCGAGAATTAGAAGTTTAAAGAAGAAATCAGGATCTTTTATATTAAAGACACCACTTGACAGTAAAATAGAAGATATAGATTTCGCATTAGCGATACTTGCTGATATAGCATGTTCTATATATATAAACTTAATAGAAATGGAAAAAATTAATAAAAGAAAATATATTAACATTATTGGAATGGGAAATGGATTTAAATCTAAACTATTAATAAAGATGCTGTCAAATTTAAGTCGAAAATCAATTATATTACCAAAACATTTTAATGATGCAACTTTATTTGGCTTACTTGAGATATGCAATGAATATTTCAATCATAGTAATAACAATTTTAATAATGAAAATGAAGAATATAATCCTAGTAATTATAAATTAATAAAAAATTATTATAATAAATGGATAGAACATAATATTTTTAAAAAATAATTAAGGAGAACACATGAATTATAATGAGGAAAAACAAGCTTTAGTAAATTATGGAAAAAAAATGAGTACAGAAGGTTTAAGCTCTGGTACTAGTGGTAATTTAAGCATATTTAATAAAGAAAGTGGACTTGTATTTATAACTCCATCAGGTGTAGATTATCAAAAGACAACTTCAAAAGATATAGTTGTTATGGATTTAGAAGGAAATATAATAGATGGGGATAAAAAACCTTCAAGTGAATGGCATTTACACACACTGTTTTATAAGAATAAACCGGATGCTAGAGCTGTTGTTCACACTCATTCTGTTTTTTGTACAACTATTTCGGCTTTAAGAATGCCAATAAAGCCAGTCCATTATGTTATTGCTGATGCTAATTCAATAGAAGTACCTTGTGCAGAGTATAAAAGATATGGTACAGAGGAATTAGCAAAAGCAGCTGTTAAAGCTGCTGGAAAATCCGATGCGGTACTACTTGCTAATCATGGCATAGTTGTATGTGGAAAAGATATAAGTTCTGCTTATAGTCTTGCTAAAGAGATGGAATATGTTGCTGAAATTCAATATAGAGCAATGAGTATAGGTAAACCTATTTTATTGACTGATGATGAAATGAAGGAAGTTGCAGAAGGATTTAAAAATTATGGTCAGCCAAAGAAGGAGGATAAGTAAGTGCAAAATTTCACATATTATAGTCCAACAAAATATATCTTTGGCAAAGAAAGTCATATAAAAGTTGGAGAAGAGATAAAAAGAATTAATAAAAATAATGTTCTAATAGTTTACCCAGAAATATTTGAATCTAATGGATTAATTGCTAGTATAGAAGAATCCTTAAAAAAAGAAGAATTAAAATATAGCTTATTTAATAAGGTAGAGCCTAATCCTACATCAGACTTAGTATATCAGGGTATTAATATAGCAAAAAGTTCAAAAACTGATTTTATATTAGCAATAGGTGGAGGTAGCTCTATAGATTTAGCAAAGTCTATCGCTATCGGAGTAGAGTATGATGGAGATTTCTGGGATTTTTATTGTGGTAAGGAAATCAAAGAAGCAATCGATGTAGGTGTTATATTAACCATAGCTTCTTCTGGAAGTGAAAGTTCACCAAATGCAATAATAACTAACAAGAAAACTTTTGAAAAAATCGCCATAGAATCTGATTTGATTAGACCAGTTTTTTCAATAATGAATCCAGAGCTTACATTAACATTAAATAAATTTCAAACAGCTTCTGGTATAATTGATATTTTTACACATTGTTTAGAAAGATATTTTACTAATACAGAAAGTGTCCAATTATCTGATAGGTTGTTAGAGGGTATAATGAAAACTTTAGTAGAAATTGGACCAATGGCTATACAAAATAGCGAGGACTTAAGTTCGAGAGAAAATATAATGTGGGCTGGCACAATGGCTCATAATAATATTATTGGATGTGATAGAGAACAAGACTGGAATTCTCATCATTTAGAACATGTTTTGTCTGCTAAATATAATTGTAATCATGGTGTTGGAATGGCTGTGATCTTTCCTGCTTGGATGCAATATGTAGTTTCAAGACATGGATTAGATAAATTTGTTCAATTTGCAAATAGAGTATTTAAAGTTGAAATTAATGATGAAAATTATCTTGAAACTGCTAATATTGGTATTGAAAAGTTTAAAAAATTTATTAAGAAAATAAACATGCCTATTAATTTTAAAGAGTTGGGTATCAATGATTATGATATAGATGAATTAGTAAGTTTAAATAATCTAAATGGGAAAAAAACAGGTGGGTTTTATTCTCTGAATGAGGATGATATTAGAGAAATTTATAAGATAGCATCTATTAATAACTTAGATAATATTTGAATTTAATTTATTTCATAAAATATTAAGTCAAGACCATAATATTGTTTAGGTTTATTTATTACAATACCTCATTTTGTTACACTCTAATATAAATTATATATAGAAAGTTTTAACACTCCTCATTGATATTAATGAGGAGTGGATTATGTCTTCTAAATTATATACTAGGTTGAAATAGCAAATATTGGATTAGTAAATTTTACACAAAATTTTGGACTTGACTCATTTTCACCTTATATTAAAGAAAAAATAATTATATTAAATGACTATACTAAGTTAATGGAGCTTATCGATGATGTTGAAATTTTGGAAATACACGAATAAGAAAGAATTTATTAAACTATTATTAATAAGGGTTATAGTAATATCTTTAACTCTTTTAAATCCTTTGATAATATCAAAAGCTATAGATAGTGCAATTAATAAAAACATAAAATATGCTATTATATATATTTTATCAATGTTATTAATAAGTATTTTCGTTCACTTTTTTTATGTGTTAGAAGATTATTATTTTGGGATTAATGATTTAGAAGCATATATAAATCAATTTTCTCAAATAAATAATTTACTTAAAGTTTATGATAATAAAAAGAACAACTTGGATAAGGCAAGAATGACACAAGAGTTAGGGCAAAACTTTGAAATAGTTCAGCCTTTTATATATAGAAATATATTAGAGATTATTATAAATATAAGTAAGTTTATAGTTACTTGCTTTATAGTTTACTTTATATCTAAATGGATTTTGCTGGCTTTTCTTATAATAATACCTATTTCTGCAATAGTTTCCTATAAAGTGAGGTCAATATAAGTAATGCATCTTCAGATCATTTGGGAAATATGAAAAAAATCAAGGGATATTTAATAGATCAAAAAAGTATTAGTAAAGAGGAGAAGTTTTTAGAAGAGAAACAGCTGCTTAATATAGAAACTTTTTATGAAAAATTTAGAAATGATTTGATTAGAAAGGTTAAGTATGAAAGTGTCATATATAACATATTTGTATACGGGACTTTAAATTTTTCCATAACACTTACTACTATAATTTCAATAATTTTAATTGCTAAAGGAGAAATGACAGCAGGTGATTATACTGCAGTATCTTTATATATAAGCAATCTGTGGAGTCCTATGTTAGATTTATTTAATATAAGAAGAGAATACGTAAGTAGTAAGCCAGCATTGAAATCATATAATAAATTTTTAAATATTGATTCTATGAATTTTAATAATGAGAAAATAAGAGGAATTATTCTTAAAGATTATGTTGGACTTGGAAGTGATGGAAAAAAACTTCACAAACCTTTAAATATTAAATTTGATAAAGATAGAGTAAATTTAATAGTTGGCTCTAATGGTGTCGGAAAAACAACATTAGCGGAATCAATTTTAAACCTATCAAATAGATATGAAGGACAAATATTAATAAATGGTAACATTTTAAATAAACAAATTGATATATTATATAAAGATATAGTTTACATACCTTCAGAGCCAATAATAAGCCAATATGGAATTTTAAATAAAGTGTATAATGGATCTTCTGGTCAAAAAAACTAGCCCAATTAGAGCTAGTATCAAAAACAAGAAGAAGTGCTTATATATTTGATGAGCCAACAAATTTCTTAGATGAAAAAGTAAAAATTCATGTTCTTAATTTGATAGAAAGTTTATTAGAAAAAGATGGTATTGTAATCGTAATAAGTCACGATAATATATTTAAGGAAAATGGTAATTATAATGTAATAAATCTTTCTAAATAAAATAAGATAAGAATGCATCTTAATTTTGTCTAAAATAAAAGGGACTGTTCCAATTACACTTGAAACAGTCCTTCTTTTATCTTTCCAATAAATCAAGTCCCAAAACATCCACATATTTTTCCAAAAAGACCATGGAGCCTTCAAGCATATAGACCTTGTTAAAACCTTGGCTTATTAGAAACTTAGTCAAAGACTTTGCGATATTACTTGAGTTGCAATATAAAAGTGTCTTTTCATCCTTATTAATTAAATCAAGATTTTCTCTGATTTTTGAACTTTCAATATTTTCTGCACCCCTTATGTGAGATTTATCAAAAGCTTCTTTACTTCTTATATCAATAATCCTAAAGTCATTAATTTTATCTTTAAGTTCATATAAGTTCACATGCTTTAAATCACCTTCGAATATATCTATAGCCTGACTTGCTAATGTATTTAGGGCATCTTCTGGAGTTGAGAAGATTGGTTGATATGATAGCTCTGTATCATAAAGATCATAAATATCAGCACCCATTCCAACAAGTCCTGCTACTATATCTACTCTTTTAACTACATCACCTTCTCCTACAGCTTGGATACCGTAGATAAGGCCAGTGTGTGAGTCGAAAAGTATTTTCATGTTCATAGGTTTAGAGTAAGGTAGGATATCTACTGAGTCATTGTGTCTTATAAGAGTTGATTCAAAAGCAATATTTTCACTTTCAAGAACTTTTCTTGAAAGACCAGTTGATGCAATGTTCATATCAAAAGACCTTAGGGAAAATGACCCTATAAATGAAGGAGACTTTCCTGCCATATTAAAGATATGTTTTGCTACAAATTTAGCTTCTCTGTGAGCAGGCCATGCTAGATTTAGTTTGCTATTTTTTCTTGTAAGTGGGTTATATACTTCTATAACATCACCTATGGCATAGATATCTGGGTCATTTGTTAAGAAATTTCGATCAGTATCAATAGCTCCAGACTCGGTAAGTTTAAGACCAGCCTTTTTTGCAATTTCTGAATTTGGCTTTATACCTATAGCATTTATGAGCACATCGTAGTCTAATTTTTTGCCACTTTTTAAAATAAGCTCATCATCTTCTACCTTTATAATCTCATCATTTTTTATCATGTTTATATGTTTTCTTATATTCTCTTCTACAAATCCTGCAAGTTCTTCATCAATATTTGCCTCTAGAACTCTTGACCTTACTATAAGGTAAATATCTACTTCATCAAGTTCGTTTAAGTTCTCAGCTGCCTCTATACCTATAAAACCTGCCCCATTTACTATGATTTTTTTGGCATTTTTCTCTTTTATATAAGCTCTTATGTTTTCAACATCTACTACATTTTCTACCTTAAAGACATTTTCTCTATCCTTATCAAGTCCTTTTATAGAATCTGGAATAAAAGGAGAAGCTCCTGTTGAAATTATAAGCTTATCGTAAGATTCAGTATAAGTTTTATCATTTTTAATATCTTTTACTAAAACTTCCTTTTTATCCCTATCTATAGAGATTGCTTCATTAAAGTTTCTTGCATCTATATCATTCTTTTTCTTAAAAGCTTCAGGATTTCTTGCTATTAAATCTTTGCTATCTTTAACCATTTCTGAAAGATAATAAGGAATCTCACAGTTTTTAAAGGAAGTATCTCTTCCTTTTTCAAGTAATATTATCTCACTGTCTTTAGAAATTTTTCTTATATTGGTTGCAGCAGTTGCTCCTGCTGCAACTGCCCCTATTATAACTATTTTCATAAGTCACCTCATACACATTTATACCCTATTTACTTAAATATAATTTAATAATGGGTTTAAATTTATTTTATATACAATAAAATAAAATTTATAAAAGTAAAAAGTGAAATATCAGATTTGATATTATTTAATCGAATATATAACTAATTTAATTTAATTAAATTAGTTTGATTTGATATATATATATATGTTATTATAAACAAAGAATTAATAGGAGAAAAACATATTTTTAAAATGAAAAGTTTTATAAAAATAAATAATTTAAAAAAATCATATAATGATTTTAAATTAAATATAGATAATTTAGAATTAAAACAAGGTGAGTTTGTTGGTCTAATAGGTGAAAATGGATCGGGAAAAAGCACCTTAATAAAATTGATTTTAAATATAGTTAGTGATTATGAAGGCACAATAGAACTTTTTAATAAAAAAAAATATAAAAATGATATTACTGTAAAGAAAGATTTGTCAGTTGTATTTGATTCAAAAAGTTTTTCAGATTATTTGTGTATAAAAGATATAAATACAATATTAAAAAATATTTACAAGTCAACATGGGATGAAAATTATTTCTTTACTAAATGTGATAATCTTGGTATTTCTAATTATAAAAAAATAGGCACGTTTTCTAGAGGTATGCAAGCTAATCTAGAGTTAATAACTTCATTAAGTCATTCACCAAAGTTACTTATTTTAGATGAAGCAACTAGTAATCTTGATCCCGTTGCAAGAAAAGATTTTAACTTGATTTTAAGAGATTATGTTAATAATGATAATACAGTTTTATTCTCATCACATATAGTAAATGAGCTTGAAAAAAATGTAGATAGAATAATATTGTTGGATAAAGGAAAAATAGTTTTAGATGAGAATATAGATATTATTAAAAACAAATATAGAATTGTAAAGACTGATAGTTACATAAATTTTTACACTAGATATCCTAATTTTAGACCTTTATCAGTATTAGAAACTAACGATAAATTAACTATATTAGCATGTAATTTGAACGAAAACATTGACGAAGATGATTCGTTAAGTGAAAATGGTTTAGAAATTGAAAATTTAATTTATATGTTAAAGAAAGGAAAGAGGTATGAAGGGACTGATTTATAAAGATTTTATAATATTACTAAGTAAAATTACAAAAAAAAAATTACTAGTATTTATATCAGCTATTTGTATAGTTTCAATAATTATAGAAACAAGTATTCTTCCTCTAATTAGTATATCAATTCAATTTTTTGCCTTAAGTTATTCGTTAGAATTATTTGAAGAAGATAATAAAGACAGATGGAGAGAATATATTATGACTTTACCTGTTAGATCAAAAGATATAGTTGTATCCAGATATTTATCAAATATTTTAATATTGACAATTAGTTTTTTATTTACTTCAGTAATAAGTATAATAAAATTTTATTTAGATAGCAAAGTTATGTTAAGTTATATGCTTATTTTTCCTATAATTGGTTTAATAGCATCATTAATATATTTATCGATTGTAAATCCACTAAACTTTTTCTTATCAAGCAATAATAAAAGAATTGTATCGTTTATTATTATAGTAATTGCTAGTTTTACTTTGTACTTAATTAAAAGATTGGACTCAAAAAAAATAAAAAATATTTTTAATATATTTATAAGTAATAAAATTTTATTGATATTTTTAATAACTATAAGCACTATATTACTGATTATAATATCAATATTTATATCTATAAAATGTTTAAATAAAAATAAACAGGAGTGTTAAATGTCAAACAAAAAAATATACAGATACTTGAGTATAATATTAGCTATTTTAGCAATAATTTTGTGGAGCTATTTAGTAAAAATCGGAAAAAACAAGGAATTTGCATTTTTACCATTTATACCTATTGCTTTAGGTTCATATTTCTTAAAAAAGTATAAAGACAATAATTAATTTGGTTTCTATATCAATTCAATAAATGAAGGATTTAATATAAAGAAAGAGGAAATAATGGAAAATAAAAAGACAAAAAAATATATTAATTGTGTAATTTTTATAGCTTCACTTTTACTAGTGATTGGAGTATTTGGAAATGAAATCATTTGGGCTGGTAGACTAATGGGATTTGATATATCTCATTCTCTAGCAGATGACCTTGCTGAAGTAGTAAGTAATGGTGGAACATTAGCTAGTGCGTTTGCTATTATTATGGGAATAACAATGCCTACATGGATAGTTGGTGTTGTTGCTGGTGCATCAACTTACTCAGCATAAAGTAATTATTTCGGTTGAATTGGTATAGATATATAATGGGGATGCTTAAAGTATCCCCGTATTTTATGGAGATTAAATGAAAAAAACAAGAACTATAAAAAAAATATTTATAAAATATTCTTTAATTTATGTTGGATCTGTTATATTTACATTTTTTATTTCAAGTCTTTATGTTGAAAAGAATATCATTCAAACTATGGAAAATTATAATATCTTATATTCTTTATTAAGTATAATTCTAAAAAATACTTTTTCTTTTTTATTTTTAATCTATGGTTCAATGAATAATAAATATATTATATATAGTTGGTTAGTTGGAAATGGAATTATATTAGGATCACTGATATCAAAGTTTGCTCATTTTTCTTATATGATTCTTATTCTTCCACACGGTATATTTGAGATGTTTTCTTATATATATTTATGTACTATTATTTCAAGCTGGAAAAACAATAATGGAAATAAGATAAGTGTTTTTTTTCAAGAAAATAAAAAGAAACTCATCTATTTATATATATTGTTAATATTAGCTGCAACAATAGAAGTTTTAATAACACCAACTTTAGCAGTTAGATTTCTTCTATAGGTTATTTATACTAGGTTAATAATTTTGCAAATAATCTATTTATATTTCATTTAAACTTAGTATATAATCTATACATTTGAAAACTTATTATTTTATTTATATAACAATATATTACCCTGATAATAAAAATTTATAAAAGAATTTATAAGCCTATAAATTAAGAATATATAGATATTATACTTGTTTATCGAATACATTGTGCAAGTATTATAATATTAAAGGTATAATTGTATAACAAAGAGAAATCATAGAGTTTAAAATTTATTTTTAGTTATATTTGTATCTAAGGCTATAGTTAATATTTAGTTTGGTAAGTTTAGAGAGGATGAGTTGAATAATTATGATTTGCAAAACAAGTATGTGGAGACCTACAATATAGATAACGAGGAATACGATGATATAAAAAAAGGACAGAAGTAGGGTCTATTAGAGGTGGAGTTAGAATGACAGCCACAGCTGAATTTCAAATTTATAGTATAAACTCTACTAAGCAAATCAAGATAAGGAAGATATAAGTATGCTCTTGATAATGTTTGAAATGAAATAGTTTTAATTATAGTGATTTTAAGAGCTTTTCTTATGATAAGAGATAAAAATAAA